>JAUVBP010000095.1 GCA_030591125.1 Candidatus Woesearchaeota archaeon
ATTATGCAATGCTGTTATGATCATCACAAAGTCAAAGCTGTTGTTAGGGAAAGGAAGCTCCTCTCCTTTTGCGATCACGAATTTACATCCAGGATGATTCGCCCTCGCTATCTTTATGAGCTCTTCGCTGGGATCGATACCTGTACATTTACACTCCCAGAATGCGGTGGATATCCCTGTCCCACACCCCACATCAAGAAGCAGGTGACCTTTCCTGGGCACACCATCCCCAAGAGCAACCTTTATCTCATTCAGCTTCTTCAGCTGCTCTTCCTTATGGAGATCGTCATAGCCAGAGGCTATTGAGTCGTAGTAGTCGGTCATTCTGGATATGCAAAAATTACACTTATTTAAATGTGCCTCTATGCCCTGCTCAGCTCCTTACACCCATATTTTTTAAACACAGAAACATTTAAATAACGACTTCCTGTAGTTCATAGCATGAATTGGCTGAAGAAGAACAAGGTGATGGCAATAGCGATCCTTGTAATCCTGGGCTCTCTATTCCTGCTGGTGCATGCGAACTCAAAGTCTGCAGATTGTGAAAGCCTTGGCGGCAAGCTGCTGCAGGTATTTGACAATGACACGCGACAGGGTTGTGCTCAGGTGCTTACCATGCAGGTCATATCGTTTGCAGGCATCGCGATAGGCGTAGCATTCCTGATCATAGGTTTCGTAAGGAGAGACTGATATGGTGGCTAAGAAAGAACTCCCGACACCTGAGAAGAGGACTGCTGAGAAGGACAAGCAGAAGATCCTGGAACTCCTATCAGGCATCACAAAGCATAAGTACGTGCGTCTTGTGCAGAGAGGCAACGCGGTAATCTTCGCTGCGCTCTACATCGCCAAGAAGATGAACTCTAAGCCATTCATCCTGATACCTGACCAGGGAGGTTGGATATCATTCAAGACCTATCCTAAGATTCTCGGATTTGACACAAGGGTCGTAAAGACGAATAGGGGACTGATAGACCTCATCGACCTGGAGAAGAAGGCAGAGAGCGGTGCGGCATTGTTGGTCACGAGCTTCGCAGGATATTTCGCTGACCAGCCGATGAGCTACATATCAAAGATATGTAAGAGGTGCAACTGTCTCCTGATAGAGGATGCTTCAGGCGCTGTCGGGGATGAGGATCTCTGTGATGGCGATTACGCAGACATCATCGTCGCAAGTTTTGGGAAGTGGAAACCTATAAATGCAGAGTATGGCGGTTTCATAAGCACGGACAAGAAGGATCTCTTCGAGTCTGCGAGTGAGATATTCTCCACCACCAATCATTATCCACGTTATGATGTATTGCTCGATAAGCTGAAGAGTGCCAGGCAAAAGATGAAAGTCATGCTAAAGAGGGCGATGGAAGTCAAGAAAGACATAAGTGAGCGCCTTCCTCACATCAAGATAATTCACAAGGACCTACGCGGCCTGAACGTGGTCGTGAGGTACATGGACAAGAAGGAGAAAGCTGCGCTCGAAGGGTATTGCGAGGCGAACGGTTATGGGTATGTGCAGTGTCCTCAGTACACGCGACTTGATGAGGATGCGATAAGCATCGAGCTGAAGAGGCTCGACAGAGAGAATGAATGATATTGAATATCATAGACAGAGGTGATTGGCATCGTAAGAGAACCTGAAAACATGGATGAACTCATTTATTTCACGCGACGGCAATTAGACAGTAAAGGCGAGGCCAGAGCATGGGTCTACAAGGGCATGTGTGAGAAGTGCAAGAAAGGGCTGATGGGCAAGCCTCGTGATGAGAAGACTGGCAAGGCCAAGATACGTGCCAAGGAATATGTCTGTCCGGAATGCGGGTTCATGATCGAGAAGAAGGCGTACGAAGAGACGCTGGATTGTGAGATCAAATATACCTGTCCTGAATGCGGCAATGAGGACGAGACTGCAGTCCCCTACAAACGTAAGAAATGGCAGGGAGTGGATGCTGTGGTGTTCCAGTGCAGCAAGTGTGATGCTAAGCTTGGGATCACAAAGAAGATGAAGGACAAGAAAGAGAAAAAGGGCTGAATCTTCAAATTTTTTATTAAAAATTTATCTTATTCTATCACAGTTCCGCACTCTTTGCACACTTGGGTCTCTTTCTCATCTGACCATTCAGTATTCACTCCCCAATCTACCTTGATGTCACACTTCGGGCAACGAGGCTCTAAGTGCTGCATAGAATTGAAGAAATCTACTCCCTTTACCATGTTTATATCTGATCAATCGTCTCCTGTATTTTACCTGACTGCTGTTGGATCCGGGAAGAGTCACCTGTTAGCGAGTTCAAGATACTGATAATCCCCCTTTAAAACACTCTCAATCGTATATATTACGCCATTAGAGTTTAAAAATGTTTTGTTTAAATCTTATATAATTATGTAATATGTTCGGATAATCGTTACGGAGATACCTGCGTCAAGCGCCTAATAAGCTTTAATCCTTGATTTAGCAGCACCACCGCCTAGCGAGTTTACAGTAATACATACAGCAATGATCGCAGTTGGGCACACAGAAGTAGATATATAGTCATCAACGAGCGCTGTGGTGCTGCGTTCAATAAGAGAAATTAGATGAATCAGATGGGGATCAGGACCCTAAAAATACTGCCCCAGCTTGCTCTGCTTCTTTCCGCCTGTGAGCTCCTCAGAACCATAGCCAAAGACATCCAGGATGGTCTCTACTGCAGGCACTACCTGGTTGTTGATGTAGTACTCTGCATCATACTCACCTTGCTTTACCTCTTCAGGTAGCTTGGCCCTGTCACGTATCTTATCTTTTCCAGGTGTGACCACATAACTGACTATCATGCCAGGATAGACCTCCATGCCTTTGGCCTTCATCCGTTTTGCAACCGCGACATGAGGACCTATCGAGTCATATGCCTCTATCGGTTTGGTCAGCTTGGTAGGGATCGCTAGCTCTTCTGTAGCGACTCTCTTGTCTGCGAGATCCTGTACAGTATTGCGGACATATTCATATGCCTTCTTGGGCTCCTTATCCTCAAGCACCATTCGTATAACTTCCTGCTGCACCCTCTTCGCTATGGGGCTGACATTGCGCCGGACTGTCTCGAAACCCTTGATCATGATGCGATTGTCTTTGTCTATCATGGCGTACTTCTTCTTTGCTCCGGAGTCCGAATCCTTTATTGAGACGAACAATGCCCGTTTGTATGTGCCTTCATACTCTAGCTCCATCATGCCAGGAAGTTTTGCATTTATGTCTTCACAGAACTTGATCGAATCCACTTCAGGTTTGTCTTTGAGATGTATGAATATTGAATCGGTATCGGAATAGAGCACTTCAAATCCTTTCTCTTTTGCGTCATCTATGACTTGATGGATGTAATGTCTTCCGTATGCAGTGACGCTCCTCGCACTATCTTTACTGTACCATCTTGCTGCATAGAAACCGAGGTAACCATAGAATGAATTGGAGAGCACCTTGAGGGATTCCTGCCTCGCATCAAGGAAGGGCCTCTTCTTCTCGTCAGCAGTCTTCATTATCTCTTTCACTCTTGTACGTCTTGTTATTATCTCCTTGAGCACTGTAGGAAAGAACCCTTTCTTGTTCTTGCAGAACCAGAGATCATATCCCTCTACAGGCACCTGTTCTTTGCCTCTGCAGCAATCACAGTTCAGGGTCTCTATGCTTATGTTATGTGAGACAATTATTGATGGGTATAGGCTCCTGAAATCAAACACGACGACATTATCGTACAATCCGGGCGTTGGTTCAAAGACAAATGCTCCTTTGACCCTCTCTGCCATCCTGTCTTCCAATACTCCATGATGCGGCCGATTGGGTATGAACTGGTTGAAGTCTGCTGCTCTCCTGATCAGGTACCATTCGACCAATTGTGAGAATGACATCCTGTTCACGTCCTTCATGCTCTGGCCGATGAGCTTCACCAGCTCCAGCAGGTTAGGAAGTATCTTCTCGCACAGTTCATATGTCAGTCGGGAATCCTTGAGATTATATTTTGCAAAATCGCTCAGTTCATCTGATGCAGCGTCCCATGCAGGTGCAAGCCTGTCCAGATCGACATCGTCTTTCTTCTCTCCGAGAAGTTCTGCAGACACTTCATCAAGAGTGTATACATCAGTCTTGAGTTTTCTTGAGATGACCCTTCTTATGAAATTGAGGATGTCGAAGTGGACTATCCCGACGGTATCGATAGCTTTTGCTCTGCCTCGTCCCAGGATTGCCACATCACCGTCTAGGCTTATATCGATCTTTATCTTGTATTTCTCTGCTCTCTTGATTATGAACGGCATATCGAATCCATCTGAGTAGTACCCTGCCATCACATCCGGACTGTACTCTGCTACAAGTTCCTTGAACCTTTCCAGAAGTTGTGCTTCTCCCTCAACAAACTCTACATAATCGAGATCTGTCTTGAACCGTTTCCACGTGATGACTTTCTTGAAGTCTTGTCCGTACAAAGAAAGCATGACTATAGGATGCTTCTCGGGAACTGTGGCTTTTCCTTGAGGATTATATGTCTCGATGTCGAATGCAAGTATCCTGAACTCATTCAGTGACCCGTCTTCTGTCTGACTTATGCTTGTGGCCTTGAATGTAGGGACTTTCATCCGCTCTATGCGTCCATCTGTATCTTCCACTTCAGCATCTGTAAGGACCAGAGGGGTTATCTTCTTGTCAATCAGGTATCTTCTTGTATAGAGTACATCATACTCAAGTATAGAATCGACATCCTTGAGTTCCCTGATCTGATCCCTGAGTCCAGGCACTGCTTTTGGGATGTTTACCGTGACCTTGATAGCATTGCGATCCCTACCATCAAGCATCTTCTTGGCATCTTCTGCCTTTGTGACCTTGAGCTCTTTGCCATCTACAGTCTCCTGGATCTTGGTAAGGTTCTCTTTGAGCACTATCGTGCTTGCCCCTTTTGCAGGCAGTACGTAGAAGTATGGCTCAAAATCAGGATCGACAACACATATCTGCTTGCCATCAGTCGTCCTGCCGAATATGTAGATATCTGCCTTTCCCCCTGACACCTTGTATGTCAGGTCTATTGGGTAAAACTGTATGGCTGCCATTCCTGCACAAGAAGCCAGAGTTGTATATATAGTTAATTAATCCTAAAACCCCTGATTAACCCACATACAGCCAAAATAAAACTTTTTACCACTTCAAAGGGACTAATAATAGAAAGGCTTATATA
>JAUVBP010000226.1 GCA_030591125.1 Candidatus Woesearchaeota archaeon
ATGTGTACAAAAGCCTGCTTGACAAATACAGGAATGCTGGCTGGAATGTCAAGGAAGAATCTGATCAGCGGGATGGTGATTACATCCAATTCTCATACACGCGAAGAGGGGTGAAAGAATGAACACCACCCTCCTCACAGACCTGTACCAACTTACCATGATGGCGGCATACGCAGCCAATGATAAAGATGACCAGGTTGCGACATTTGATCTTTTCATCCGCAAGCTGCCAAAGGACTGGGGATACTTCATAGCCAATGGTATTGAGGATGCAGTAGATTACATAACAAACACCCGCTTCGATGATTCTGATATAGACTACCTGAGAGAACAGAAGCTCTTCAATGAAGATTTTCTCAATTCCCTAAAAGATTTCAAGTTTGAGGGTGATGTCTACGCAGTGAAGGAAGGTACTGTGGTGCCTGAAAACGTGCCTATAATGCGCATCACTGCGCCAAGATCACAGGCGCAGCTTCTAGAGAGCAGACTTCTCAATATCATAAACTTCCAGACGATGATTGCGACAAAAGCCAACCGTGTAGTCAATGCTGCAGATGGAAGGCCTGTCGCTGACTTCGGTTTGAGGCGTGCGCAGGAAGAGACTGCTGCCATGAAAGGCTCGCGCGCAGCATACATCGGAGGATGTGTATCGACATCGAACGTAAAGGCTGGAAAAGAATATGGCATCCCGATATCAGGCACTCACGCTCATAGTTTTGTCATGTCATTTCCCACAGAACTGGAAGCATTCAGGGCTTATGCAAAAGCATTCCCTGACAAGCCGACGCTTCTGATAGATACTTACGACGTGATGCAGGGCGCGAAGAACGCAGCGATAGTAGCAAGAGAGCTTGAAGCAAAAGGGAAACAGCTCGGCGCAGTGAGGCTTGACAGCGGCGACCTTACTGAAGACAGCAAGCAGGTCAAAGAATTCTTCGACAGTATAGGGTTGGACTACATAACCATACTTGCAAGTAATGACCTGAATGAATACAAGATATCTGACATGCACAATGAAGGTGCAAAGACTGGAGGATATGGTGTCGGGACTGAGATGATAACTGCAAAACCAGTCACCGCAGTCTCTGGTGTGTACAAGCTTGCAGAAGATACCGACGAGGAAGGCAATCTTGTGCCGAAGATAAAGCTTGCAGAAGGAAAGCGCACACTGCCTGGCAGGAAACAGCTTTACCGTGTGCAGGGCGCTGAGATTTACTGGGTGCAGGGCGATGACAGATGCAAAGTGGATTACATCATCGCTTTGGACGGTGAGATGGAAGGTGTGCCCGGAGTAGAGGCATTGCTACAGCCTGCAGTGATAGGTGGTAAACCTGTCTATCAGAAGAGCTCGCTCAATGAGACAAGGGCACATGTACAGAAGGAGGTTGAGATGCTGTCTTCTGCTTACAAGGGAGTCCGTGCTGAAAAGAAGTTGAGGGCATCCGTGACTCCAGAGCTTGAGGCGCTCACGCAAAAGCTTGCCGATCAATATGGTAAAAACAACACGGAGGTAAAATAAAATGAAGACAATATTCTGGAATGTGGACACTCAGTATGATTTCATGAGGGATGATGACTCTTTCAGAGGAGCGCTACCGATCCCTGGAGCAAGGGAGATAGAACCGAACTTAGAGATGCTGACGCAGTATGCTGTGAAGAACAGGCTGCAGATAGTCAACACTGCTGACTTCCACACACCTGATTCTGAAGAGCTGTCTGAAGAGCCGGACTTCATGACGACATTCCCGCCGCACTGTCTGAGAGGGACAAAGGGTGCGGAGTTCATTCCGGCGACAACGCCGAAGCTTACTACGCTGCGGGCTCAATACGCAATCGATTGGAGAGAAGAGAGACTTAAGGAATTCTATCTCGAGAGACAGACAGACATAATCATCCACAAGGACAAGTTCGATGTCTTCACAGGTAACCCGCATACTGAGAGAGTCCTCGAGATACTCAATCCTGATCGTGCAGTCGTCTACGGCGTCGCAACAAATGTCTGCGTGGACTATGCGGTCAGAGGACTTCTTGAACGTGGCATAGAAGTCTACGTCCCGACCGACGCTATCAAAGAACTGCCAGGTCTGCCATTAGAGGAGACCCTCAGGGCATGGCAGGACAGTGGTGCTAAACTTGTCACTGTGGATGATATCGTAAAGTACAACATCATGGATTGAAGAGGTTCAGGAGGTATGAAGATGTCAGAACATAAGATACTGTTTCCAGAGATGGATGCTGAGAAAGTTGCTGATGAGATAGGTGATTTTGTTTTAGAGAACGTAGTCGACCGTGGAAAGTTCGGCTGCGTGATAGGCCTGTCAGGCGGTGTGGACTCTACCGTGACTGCGGCCCTGATAAAGAGGGCATTTGACCGATATAATGACAACCTGGATCATGCAGGAGGCTGGGGAGACCCTATGCTTGAGCTCGTAGGTTACATCCTCCCTTCGACGACAAACGATCCTGCTGACACAGGAGACGGAATCAAGGTCGCAGAGCGATTGGGCA
>JAUVBP010000001.1 GCA_030591125.1 Candidatus Woesearchaeota archaeon
GGTGTTGGGGTAAAATAAGATGTCTAAGGATGATAAAAACGTAATGATCTACTTCAGTGTTTTTGAGCCGGTCACTGAGACAGCTCAGCCTGCCACAGAGCAGGATGGGACATACATAGATGGCCTTACCAATATATCCAACAGAGGGGTCCAGCTAGTGCTTCCAGAATTCTGCGGAGACAGATGCACTAAAGAATGCCCTGGAACTGAAGAGACTCCAGCTGCTTTTGAAGATATAAATTCTGCAATCAGAAGCGTCACCGGCACAGCCGAGTGGCAAAAATACGATATTGAATAGAAGGTGAGAGAAGATGTCAGACAATAAGAAAGACCACGAAAGGATCATAATTGACTGTGATGTCGCAGACCTGGATAGAGTCATGTGCGAATACGGGATGAGAGTTGAGTTCGGACACGCACAGCTAGGACCTAATCCAGATTTCCAGAAAGTGAGTTTCATGGAATACCTACTACAGGGCGAAAGCATTCCGTATAGGAAGACTGAAAATCCTGAATAAGATTACCGACATAACAAGAGGTAAAAGAAATGAAGATGATAAAGAATTTCTTCGGAAAAGAAGCAAGGCTCAAGGACGCTTTCATGGCTGTAAAAGTAGACATGGATGACCTTGACATGAAGCAGGACGCTTTCAAGGACTCTGCAAACGAGTGGATAATCCATCTCAATCAGGAGAACCGCGAACTCAAGGCAAGGCTCGGGCAGCTTGAACAGAAGTCAGGCCAGAAAGTTGAGAGAATGCAGGAGAGCAACATTGAAGTGCTTCGGGATTTCTGAGACACACAAAAATGGATGTCAAGCGAACAGCAAGCATCTGCACCCTTATAGCAACACTTGCTGCAACAGGAGTGAGCGGTTGCGCAGGCGGAGCCAAATATTCAAATAAAGGTTTCACTGCAGAGGCATACGGCTATATCGACGCTCCAGGCACAAGCCCTGCATATAAGAGAGCGATCAACAGGCCGAATATCGTGCATCGACCGAAAGCAAAAGAGCGATTCCCAAAGAAGGAATGCGTCCAGTACGCTGCAAGCGCTGCAGAGTCAAGGAAGAAAGACGGAAAAAGAATCACTAAATGCTACTACAGATGGCACTAACTCTCACTTCGCACACATATTTTTCGATATTTTTACACAATCACACCAAGAGGGCAAAAATGAACAGGATGTATACCCAAACTATTGAGACCATAACTGATGAAGATAATGATTCAGGAAACCCTTTATCAGAGTCGGATCCACGATTGAGCGATCCATTCTTATATATACCAGAAATCAGGTCACACAACAGGCCGAAAAGCATAAGCGCTCACTCAGAACCTGAAGTGCCTTACGAAACAGTCAATGCATTCTGTCTCGCAATCGCAAACAAGAGATGAATCCTGACAGGTTTATTTAATTATTTTATTTAGTCATTTCAGATGCTTCCTGTTTTTCTCACACTTTAACTCTCACTTTCAGTGTTAACTTTATGGAAAAATTCCAGAATTTTAGGTGATTTTATGTGTCGGAATGATACAATAAGGAATAAAGGCAAGACTCAAACACACTTAATAGATTTTATAGACAGAAGTCGCCTTTATACTTGTAAACTATTCAATCGACATAAGCAAAGAAAGACCCCACACAACCGTCGACATAATTCAGACAAAGAAAACAGCTAAAACCAAAAGATTTAATCAAATACAATAAAATTTAGACTCTACAAAATTTGTTCCAACTTTTTAAGGACAAGATCATCTCCTTTGACGTTTTTCACTTTTTTTGCATCATCTATAGAAAAAAGCTGCATGTTTTTCCCTTCAATCTGCTTAAAATGCGAGAGTTTATCATCCAAAGGGGCTATGAATACGTACCGCACCACATATAGAGTCTCATTGACCTGATTCTCGAATATGCCTATGAATCTATGATCAGTAAGATCAAAACATAATTCTTCCTTTGTTTCTCTTACAACCGCTTCTTCAGGGCTTTCTCCCTCATCTATCTCACCACCAAAATAACCCCATTTCTCACCTAGTTTACTGATACCTTCACGGTCTTGAAGCAATATCCTTTTCTCTTTGTCATAGAACACAATCAATGCAACTTTCCTTGTTTTCATACGACCTACCCCTCCTTGTACTTCACTTCTTTGGACTCAAAGGCCCCCTCAGAAGATCATTGCTCTCAAACATGAACAGCCAATTCAATATCTCAAAGAAGATGGCCAGACCCATCAATATAGGCAGTACCCACAACCAGAGCCAGAGATAAAGCAGGAATGCTATAAGTGCCACACCAACAAAGAGTCCTGCCATGATAAGTATCTTGACGGCATCGTGATAAGGCTCAATAAGGACCTTTATCTGCTTTGACACCAATTTCATCAACTTCATCAACAAAAGATCACCATATTCCATAGGGTGTAAGATACAAGATTCATTTATAAATATTTCACTCAAGACCAACCAGTAACAAGATTCTGGCATCATCCCACAACAACCTCCCAAACACCCCTATTTCATGCTACTTACCCCTATTCTGATTGTGGAACCCGGGTTCCACGACAAAGACCCCTCAAACTGGTTTTGGGAAAATCGTCGGCATCATCCAATAACGTGTATGATGGTCTCCAAATCCTCCTGCGGATTCGGCAATGTTCCATAAAATACCAATTTTCAAGATATCGAAAATTCGGGATCGTACCGAATCAAAAAAGAACTTGAAAACAGAAAAAAAAGGTCAAAAAATCAAGAAAAGAACCCGTATTCAGGCATACCAGAAGACCTTTTTTCCAAGAACATGGCTCAGAGAGAAAGTATCCAATTCTGATAAAATAAACTAAGCAAAAACACAATGTTTTAATACAGGAAACATCAAAACGCCCCTATGAAAAACAGACCAAGACGAAACTATCTGTTACTTGGAGCATCACTCCTAGTTGTCGGCCTTGTTGTTGAACTCCTGAGTATGAAAGTTCAGGCTTATACTATGAACGTCTTTTACAAGACGCTCTTGATAATGTCTATGATCGCCATAGGTTATGGTTTTGCTGAGAGTATGATTGCACCATTTGCCACAAAAGTACTCAAACTGTTCGAAAAGCGCATTGTGAAGTCAAGAGGAAAGATCATTGGCACCACTCTGTTCTACATTATCCTCTATGGAATACTTTTTGTGCTGTACTATCTGATTTTTACATGAGTTCAACACAATTTAATTAGCGCAGCTAAAACTTTTAATCAAAAACATCCAAATTAAGGTATTTTCTCGACGGAAAAAGAGTTTTTTCTAAAAGCTTATATACGATAATATCCGAATTAAAAACAGGTAAACCTGACATGTGGGAAGACAAGTCCGGGTTCTACCTCTGTAAAAAAAAGAGAAAAGAGGTGATTGACTTCAAACCAGCAAAGATAGTACTACAGGACCACGAACCAAGCATGAACCCGACTTCTGAGGAGCTTGCAAAGATCATCATGGCACGCACCGGGCTGGAGCCGAGAAAGTCTGGCGCGACAGACAAGATGTACCGCGTCATGCTGGAGCTTTACGAGCGCTCTAAGATAGCTTATCGCGAGAAACATCCAGAACAGGCAGTCATGACTGTCGAGGAGATGGGTGCCTTTGCAGGCATCACAAGGCAGACGATGTATGACTACCTGCGCCGCTGGCTCAACTTGAGCATGATAGTGAAGACCTCGTACATAATTGACAATAAGGTCATAATCGGCTATAAGCTCAATGGATCTACTCTCGAGGCAAGCTTTGATAAGGCCCAGCAGCAGATCAGGAACAACCTGGAGCTGACTTCGAAATACATCAGGGAGCTGCAGAAAAGCATAAAGAACGAGAAGATCTCCCAGTCACAGAAGATCAATGCGTTGGAAAGTGCTGATCAGCCCATACCTACAGAACCGCCCGAAAGCCAGGAAACTCTAGTTACTGCTTGAAAATATTTAATTTATTTTTTGTTTATAGAAACTATAGGACTATTTCTAGTACTTACTGTCGGCACCATACCAACATCTGTCGAAATCACCCCACCAAAGAAAACCCGACACCCGTCATAAAAGATAACATAATACCGACAATTGTCAGAATCTTCTCAACACAGCATAATCACGACAACTGTCGGAATGAGCCAAACACTCGCAGACAGGAAACCCCAACAGAATCCAATGATACAGCAAAACAACCCACTAAAGTGAGCATACAGGCTCAGATACATGGAAAACATTTAAAAACAGAGACTACGTGCAGAAATATCATGAAAAGAGGCAACCTACGGACAGGATTTCTTTTCCTATTGATAGCATTCCTTATACTGTTTGGCACAGCATCCCTGATAGCCAACACTACGCATGATGAGCCTAGGATAACAGGAGCCACAATAAGCATCACAGGAGAGAACACTATCCGCGTGCCTAATAGCCATCAACCGACTCCAAGCGATACTGAGGGAACTTTAGTGCTCTGGACAAAGCCTGCTGTAGAGATCTTCGACCAGTTCTCTGATGCCAGGGATTACATCATATTCTTCAGCGCAACAAACATACCAGGACTTAGGATAGTCTACAACCTTAACACACAACAGTTTGAAGCAGGTACACCGCTCCTGAAGAGCACGAAGATAGACATATTCGACGGGCAGAACCATCAGCTCTCATACACATTCAAGAAGGGCACAGAACAGGCGATATACCTTGATGGTGTGAAAGTTGCCTCTTCAGAGTTCAGGCCTATGGCAATCCCAGAGCTGACGGCATTGATGATAGGTATAGATTACATAACTGAAGTTGACATTGCAGGCATTGAAGTGGCAATCTATGATAGAGTGCTTACACCTGATCAGATATATTGACCTGTAAACAATTCTATAAAGAAAAAGTCTCAAAATATTTCTAAGGTTTCCAACGCAGCATAGTCCTTGGAAATGGTATCGCTTCCTTGATGTTCTCAAGCTTACATATCCAGGCAACGACCCTTTCTGCACCGATGCCATAACCTGAATGAGGTACGCCTCCGTATTTCCGCAGGTCGAAATACCATTCGTAATTAGAACAGTCTTCACCTTCCTTCTCCAACCTCTGCTTCATGTCCTCGACATCCATGCTACTCTGGCTTCCACCGACAATCTCTCCATACCCATCTGGTGCGAGCATATCAAAACACAATGCCTCATCTTGATTCTCAGGATCGCGTGGCTTGTAGAACGCCATGACCTCGACAGGATAATGGGTTACGCAGACCGGCACGTCAAAGCATTCCATCAGCTTGTCCTCTTCAACTGTCCGCAGGTCCTTTCCGAATGGAACGTCCATGCCTTTCTTCTCCTTCAACAGACGAAGCGCCTCGCGATACTTTATAGTAGGCCATTCTTTCTCAGCCATCGCACGTAATTTATCAACATCCTGTCCTAAGAACTTAAGGTCTTCTGTATGCTTCTCAACGACTGCAAGAACACAGTGCTTCAATTCTTCCTTGGCAAGTTCTGATATCTCATGAAGCCCCATCCAGGCACATTCAGTCTCGACCATCCAGAACTCAGATAAGTGACGCGAGGTTTTTGACTTCTCTGCCCTGAATGTCGGTGCAGTGCCATACACACGTTCAAGAGCATACACTGCAGCCTCTGCATACAATTGCCACGATTGGCTCAGATAAGTGGTATCTTTGTAATACTTCACTTCAAAAAGCGTACTTCCTCCTTCGCACTGGCTGGGTTGCAGTATAGGAGGATCAAATCGGATGAATCCTTTCTTGATGAAGAACTCTTCACGGACTTGCAAATAAGTGCTGCGGATCTTTAATGCAGTAGAAAGCTGCCTCGTACGCAAAGTCAAGTGCCTGTTCTCATCCATGAACTCCCTGCTCTGGTCTGATCTGATAGGGAACTGATCACACTCACCAACGATTACAAAAGACTTGACATGGACTTCATAACCACCAGGCGCTCTCTCTTCTTTCTTGATCTCACCATGGATCTCTATGGACGCCTCTACCTGAAGCTTGTCCGCCTGCGCAAAATTATCATCACCGACAACGCCTTTATCGATCACGCACTGTATCCTATTTGTAGAATCACGCAACACCACAAATTTCAGTTTGTTGGAGCCACGCTCCCTATACACCCATCCATGCAGCGACACTTCTCCACTGCCTTGTTTCATCGCTTCTTGTATTGTTAAGAATGTCATATTATCACATCCTACTGTAAATGAGGCTTGTTTAAAAAGTTATCGCGAGGTTAGCGCCACAAGCCCTGCCCTTTGCGATTTGAGGAAATTTCCCCTGCCGACTTTTATTAACACACAAAGAGAATACACTCTCAAGAGAAATGGAGTTACTCGCTGAAGGTGTTGAGATATGGGTATAGAGACTATCTGTGAAGGAGGTATGGGAGGTTCTGCTGTAGTGTACATACAGCTGAGGAACTCATTTCCAGGACTTGGGGGCATAGTCACCACAGAACAGGACTTCACTGTCGCTTACCGCGTCCCTGCGAGTGTCCGGATAGATGAGCTGGAACAGTTCTCAGAAGACCCTGTATTCGAAAGCATTCAGGCCCGCTCCGCTCTGCACACATTCCTGCGCCACGCAGCGATAAAAAAGCTTGATGACTATTTCTTCAGGAAAGGAGAATACCGCTATTCACACATACCCAGACCGTTAGGCTCGACCGATAGAGGAGGATACATTTACGAATGGGTCCACGGCACTGAGGGATTCTACACAGAGTACTTTGACGATGATCTATACAGGATGATGCCTGTGGAAGTCGATGACTGGAACATTGCATCACAGCTATTCAACAATGCAGGAGTAGGTATATTTGATGACATCGTTGACGCAGAGGATGGAAGATACACAAAGAACATGATAATGCAGGAGCAGAACACGCAGGCCATGCCTGAGAGGATATCAAAGCTATGGAAGAGGATAGACTTCGGTGCAGAGAGCATGACTGTGAAGTATGACCAGCTTGCAGGTTTTGTCAGGGACAAGATGGACGACCTGATACAGTACCTTGGAAGAGACCGGGCCAGGATGCTGGAACTGGTCTCAGGATACCTCACACACAGGTCCAGTCCGGAGCGTCTCACGGATTCAGACGAGATGTGCAGGTTGGTGTATGACTTCAGGCAATCCACTGCATCCCATATGGGACTGCAGGAATTGAGGCCTGTGAAACGGCTCATGCTCTTCAACATAAAGGATGTCACAGCCAAGAAGATAAGACAGAATACTGAAGATATCCCAAAAGCACGGAAAGAGCTGAGCACTGATGGGTGCGAGACTTTGGAATCAGAGATCCGCTCAAGTTTCCCTTGTATCGACGGGATGATACACACGATGCAGGAGATACAGACCGCGCGACTCAAAGTCGATGATGGGGATCCCGATGCAGGATTCAAGATGTTCCTGCGCCATTTCATAGCGAAGAAACTGGAGAATGCATTCATAACAAGAGGGGATTATAGTTTTGCGCACATCCCTAGACCTTTGGGTTCTGAAGGGGATTCTTACAGTTATGAATGGATGTATGGGGATAACCGATGTCCAAGAGAGTTCATAGAGAATGCCCGACCCAGCGATAAGGTATGGGGACTCGACGGGTGGTATGAGTTTGTAGAGCTTTTCGCTGAAGCAGGCATCGATATGCAAGGCGGCTTGACATATCGCACACGATACCCTTCAAGCAGCAATGAATTCGCCAACCAGATAGTCATAAAACAGCCGATGAGCAGAAAGGAACCTGACTACATCTCAAGGATGTGGCGAAGGGTAAATTTCTATGAGCAGCACACACCCTTCGACTTAGGAAAGCTGGAACAATACCTGCAAAGCAACGAGCATGAGCTTAAACAGGGACTCAAGAACGGAAGGTATGAGACCATGCTCCTCGCAGTAAGATACCTGAAAGGAGAATCGTTCGACTATGAAGAGTTCTGCGATCTCAAGAACGGGATCCACAAATACAGGATGTCGACACTATGGCATCTTAACCACGCAGGGTTCGGCGCTCCGCCTCAGGGAGTCCAGGACATAAAACTGGACCTGACTCCGAAAAGAGCATAAGGAAAGTAATAAATACAGTCCACACAACCTGACCAAAAAAATATCATAAGGTGTTAACATGACTGTAAAGACATGGCGCTGCCACATATGTGGAGATGCATACATAGGTGAAGATAGACCCACTCACTGCCCTTTCTGCGGTGCACCTGACAGACATTTAGGTCCTGCTGAGGATTACAAAGAACCAACAGTCGACAATCTGACAGAAGTCTCAAAGGACAATATATTTGAAGCGATCAAGCTTGAGGTCGACAATGCACAGTTCTATTTCTGCGCTTCAAGAAATGCAAAAGACATAGAACTCCGGGCAAGGTTCAAGGCGCTGGGAAAAGTAGAGTCAGAACATGCAGAGACGCTCGCCAAGATAGTCAAGGCGCAGAAGCCTGTCATCGACCGCGACACCACTGGCCGACATGAAGACGATACTGCTCTCGTCCAGGAATCTCACGACAGGGAACAGAAGGCGATAGAGAGATATGGAAAGTTCCTCGGCGAAGCAACAGAGCCGAGGGTCAAAGAAGTCTTCAGTGCACTGGTTGAGATAGAGAAGACCCATATGGATCTTGCGGACAAGAAATAATTTTTCTTTGTATACTCCCAATAACAGAAGAAGATAAGCGCCAGAATTCATAAAAGGTTAAGGGGGTGGAATCGCATGCGCGTTGCCGCACATGCGAAGAGGTTAGACATGTAGGAAGCATTACAAAAGTTTTTCTTATCGATTAAATGCTTTCTACGACCAGAACCGCAGGTTCTGCGTATGTAGGAAGCATTACAAAAGTTTTTCTTATCGATAAAATACTTCATACGGCCAGAATCTCTGATTCTGAGCATGTAGGAAGCGTAACAAAAATTTTCATATCATTAAAATCCAACCAATCCACAAAAGATTATGATCTCAATCCGTAAAAAATTTCTCAAGCAGTGCGTTCTGGAACTGGCTCGTCACATCAGAGTCTATCTTTATCATGTTCTCTTTTGCCTGCTTCAGCTTGAACTCGCTGTTCATCCTGAAGTATACTGTGCCATCGATTATCTCTCGCTCAAGGGGAACTCCCTTGTCCATCACCGCGCTAAGGACCTCTTCAGTCACACCCTCACTAAGGAGAGCTTTCTCAGCGACTGCGTTGGATCTCATGAATTTTTCGTGAGTGTATAATATGAGGAATACTCTCTGTTCATCTTTTGAAAGGTCAACAGAAAGGCTTGACTTTGTGACAAGCTGTTTGAGCAGGAAATGTAGGGAATCCACTTTCTCTTCCATCTTTGTGATCCTGTTGTCTATCTCGCAGATGAAATTATTCTGGATATCAATCTCAGTGGTGTTGTCATTCAGGGTGTTGAAGTGATCCTCCAGCTCATCCTTAAAAGAAGATAATTCTGTCTGGATATCATTGATGTCACAGGCTGGAATGGTCTTATTCTTCCGTCTAGATTTGAACAGCAATCTGTCACCCCCACATGTCTCCGTTGCCAGTTTTATTTATATAATTTTATATTGTCAAAAGACTATATCTCACATAGTCCTATTGACGTGGTTTTCACGTGTCGTCGTATCGTATGTCTCCCTCTGCCGCCCTGAGCGGCTTAGATGACACGAAATACAGGACTTATTTAAACCTTCCGATTTTTCCCCCACTTCCTACGTTTCCGTTTATCGAATTGTAACAGTAGAACACTCCACACCACAATATTTATAAAAAGAGAAACCTCACAGATTCAAGATGAAACCGCGAAAGATTCCCGGATCAAAATCACAGCTGGCAATCGCACTCTCAAGGCTCAAAGTATTCACAGCACCAAGACCCACACTTGAGCAATACCCGACAGATTCTGAGATTGCAGCAGATATAATATGGACTGCACACATGGCAGGAGAATTAGAGGGTGCGATAGTGGCAGACCTGGGATGCGGCACAGGCATATTGGGGATAGGCACCTTATTGCTCGGGGCAAAGAAAGTGTTCTTTGTAGATATAGATTCTAGACCGCTTGAGATATTGAGATCAAACCTTGAAAGCCTGGACCTGAAGGGATGTTTTGACATCATCAACTCAGATGTATCAGGGTTCACAGAGAAAGTGGACCTTGTCATACAGAATCCCCCATTCGGTACAAGGGAAAAGCACACAGACAAGGGATTCATGGAACAGGCCATGCAGATATCAGGAAACATATATTCTTTCCACAAGACCGCTACTGCAGATTTCATCGTGAAACTCTGCACAGATAATGGTTTCAGGATCATAGAACGGTTTGATTTCAAGTTCCCTCTGAAACAGACATTGAAGCAGCATAAGAAGAAGATAGAACGGATAGATGTAAGTTGTTTCCATATAGCGCAACCCTGAAAGGCGGAACAAGCACAAATATTATAAACAACAGTGCCATATTATATCACTGAAAAAGAGGTCAAGATGTCTGCTGCACATCATAAGATTACTAAACGACTTGCCCAATACATACTAGTGCTGATTCTGTTGCTGAACATCGCATACGCAGGAGTGATATTCGAAGACGATGTCAAAGATAATGTCCCATTCACAGTGGACGGCATAACCCACATAGCCAGATACTATCCTTCTGCAGAGAAGGTATCTATACTTGCTGGTGAGGACCGGGTCCTCGTGCCTAAAGAGGATTGCAGGACACTGAATAAGTACGAGTACTGCCTTGATTCAGTATCAGAAGGGGTGGACGAAGACACTAATGACCCCGCAAGCATGATGCAGCTACGGATACTCAAGTCAGGTCCTGAAATAGCTATCGATAGGACCGTCTCAGAAGATGAACCTGACATCGACGCATCAGTCTCAGTCACGGCGACGATCACCAACAACGGGAATGAGAGGGCATCCAGCCTGAACTATGAGGATAAGTTCCCTTTAGGTGTCAAGGTGACTGGCACGAATTACAACATGGCCACTAACGGGATAGCCTGGTCAGGCAGCCTGGATCCTGGAAGATCACAGAAAATAACTTACCAGATCAAGTTCTCAGAGTTCACGACATACGAGTCGAAAGCGAAAGTCTCATACTTCTTCGATGGGAAAATGAACAAGGTATACTCAGATGAAGTCACGTTCGAAGTCAACAAGCCATATTCCATAATAGAGAACCTGTCAGCAAGATCTGTAGGTCTAGGAGAAGATATAGAATACACCATAACAATAAGCAATAATGCAGCACAAGAGATCAGCATAACACGCCTTGAGATGACAATCCCTAAAGGTGCAGTTACATCCCGCAGGGATATGGATATAGAGATTGACGGAAATACACTGAGTTATACAGGCACCCTCCTTGCAGGCGCTTCGAAGACTCTTGCATTCAAGTTCAAGGCATCACAACCGACACAAGGCACTCTTGCAGTCAATGCAGGATTGAAGTTCGGGACACAGAGACTTGAAGAAGAGCTCACGCACAAGGTCGGTCTGGGAGTATCAGATATAGTGCCTGAGATAACATTCAGCCCTGATCCTGTGAAAGGCGGAGCAGAGCTGGAGATCGAAGCGAAGATAACCAACAATGGCGAGGACACTATATCAGGTGTCGCGATAGATATGGCCAGCAACATCCTGGAGCCACGAGGATGGAGAAACCTGGAGCTCAGACCGGGCAAGAAGCATTACGCATTCAACAAGATAATGAATGCTCCTGCAAGTGATGAAGAGAAGACATATTTCATCAGTATCAAAGGCAGCTACACCACTGCATCCGGAAAGACAATGGAATACAATGCGACAGGCGAAGTCACTGTATTGGCGCAGGAAAAGCTCATAGAACTGTCGCCAGTCATCACACTCCAACCTGAGATGAACGGGACAAGAAGTTTCAATGTGACGCTCAACATAAAGAACATAGCACCTTACAAGGTGACATTCATATCATTCATAGACACGTTCCCTCGGGGTTTCAAGGCGATAGAAGGAGAGCAGTATGTTGACATTGAAGAGATGGCGATAGGTGAGGAACGTGTGGCGTATTCATATATCCTCAAGGTCCCTGACACGTATACTAGAGACAGTTTTGAGCTGACCCGCACTTTCAATGCATTGGACAAGGATGAAGAGAAGGTCATGACCGAGACATCGACAGAGGTCCGGCTTAAGGAAGACGTGGATGAGACAGATGCTGCAGTGAACACGACTGACGCGACAGGTAACGCAACAGGGACGGAAGGCACAGGGGAAGATACAGAAGACAAGCCAGGGATATTCAAGCGGTTCTGGGGCTGGCTGACAGGATTGTTCTCAAAAGATCCCGAAGACAAGTTTAAGTAAGATCCTGAGTATGAATGAACCCGCACCTAATTCTTCTTTACACGACGCCTGATCTTATGATGTACCTTTATCCTTTCACTATCAGATTCACCTTCCACAGGACTGATGAACTGCTCTCTGACCCTGATTCGCTTGTAGTACAGATAGAAATTTATCGCCAGGAGCCACCACACGAAAAGGACTGCTGCAGAAACGATGTTATGTCCGAACTTCAGATACCCTATAAGCCCGACTGCCGCAAGAGACAAGAAGAATACTGCCCTTACTGAAGGGTTGAGCAATGCACCTGTAAGGCTGTCCATCTCATGTTTTGACTTATGATGGAACTGCAGTATGACCAACACCAGGGTATAATGCATCCAGAAGAGAAAAGCAAAGATCATGAAACCCCCATACCCTATGGAACTTCCTATGAGCCCCAGGAATACTATGATGGTTATCATATTCAAGACAAGACCAGGGTTCTTCTGAGGTGAATATATCATTTTAAGTGGATTTGCCCATTTTTTTCAAGATAATTATATGATGCTGAAAAAGAGTGATTGATATAAATCTTTTTAAACGATTCAAATACCATCAAGTTTATAAATAACCACCAATTCCCTGTTTAAAGACGCTATAAAGGTGGTATTCATGGAAATTAACATTCTGGAAGAATCAAAGAACAGACTTGTTGTCGAGATTAAAGGAGAAAGTCACGCCCTCTGCAATGCTGTTAAGACAGAGCTCTGGAACAACAAGAAAGTCAAGATCACAGGATATAACATAGCCCATCCACTGATTGGAGTGCCTAAACTGATAATAGAGACTGAATCCGGCAATCCTAAAGATATACTTATGGAAGCTGTGAAGAACGTAAAGAAGGATTCAGAGTCTTTCTTGAAAGCTTTTACCAAGATCGCTAAGTGAGGCAGGTAGATGCTTACCGAGGAGCAGAAAAAGAAGCTTCTCAAGCTTGCACGTAGTTCTATTGGATCTTACTTCTCAAAAAAAGATATTGATCTGGATGAGTATTCTGAATTCAACAGAGAGCAGGGTGTGTTTGTCACACTGCATAAAGAAGAGAAATTGAGAGGCTGTATAGGTTTCCCCTACCCGACAAAAAGTCTCAGGGATGCTGTCTTTGAGGCGGCACGGGCAGCTGCTTTCAAAGACCCACGATTTCCTGCACTGGAAGAGAAAGAGCTCAAGGAGATAGACATCGAGATATCTGTCCTGACACCTCTTGAAGAATTACCCTGTAACGAAGATAAATGCATAGCAAAGATAGAGATCGGTAAGGACGGACTCATACTCAGGAGCCCGCTCACATCCGGCCTCCTTCTTCCGCAAGTATTCACAGAACACAAATCCACACCACTGCAGGCACTGGAGATGACCTGCCAGAAAGCAGGGCTTCCTGATCATGCATGGAAAGACTCAAGCGTGAAGGTGTTCAGGTTCCAGGCAGATATATTCCGTGAATAAGCTACTACTTCAATCTTCTATATGCAACATAATCGCTCACACTATCAACAGCATACTGGCTGAGCGCAAACCCTGTAAATACACTACCTCCTGCCAGCGCACACTCAATAAGTAACTCAAGAGGTTGCCTGCCATCTACAAGAGTATCAGATATTTCTCTTGCAAGACCCGTCTCAAGAACTAATGCACCCATTGCAACCGCACCGACTGCCGTAGCAGTTCCACGTAAAAAATCATACATCTTCATTTACATCCCCCACTAAATTTATTGAAAAACACCATTAGATACTTAAGATATATATGATCACTTTCCGAACCGTCTTTCACGGTTCTGGAACTGGTCTATGCACTGCAGAAGATCCTCTTTCTCGAATTCAGGCCAGGTCTTCTCAAGGAAGAACCATTCAGAATACCAGCTCTGCCAGACGAGAAAATTGCTTGTCCTGTGGTCTCCGCCAGTCCTTATTATCAGGTCAGGTTCGTGATCAGTATAAAGGTTCTTATCGATGAGTTCAGCAGTTATATCCTCATTTGTTATCTCTCCTGCTTCGATGCTCCTTCCGATCTTCTTCATTGCATCGATAAGCTCTTCTCTTCCTCCATATGCCATTGCAAAATTGATTTGATAATCAGAATGATCTTTTGTAGCGTCCATCAATTCAACCATCTTATCATGGATTGCTTTGGGAAACAATTCGATGCGTCCTATGAATTTCACATTGATCCTGTTCTTATATATGGAAGGATCATTGTTTGCACGCTCAAAGAATTCAAGAAAAACTTTCATGAGGTAATCAAATTCAACTTTCGGTCTGTTGAAGTTCTGCATTGAGAATGCATACAGTGTAATCTCCTTGATATCAATCTCCTTGCACCAGCCGAACAGCTTCTCAACTTTCTCCGCACCCCACTCATGCCCTTTCCATGGCTGTACCATGAGCTTCTTGGCAAATCGTCTATTGCCGTCAAGGATTATGCCTACATGCTTTGGAGACTTGTTTTCCTCACTCATGCCCTGACGTAACTACGAAGAATTTATAAAGCTTTTTGCCAACTTATAGCGCGATGAAAGAAGAGGAATTAGCAAAGCAGGCAGAGCATGCCATGCAGGAGATAGATAAGCAGACCGCGCATCATGGAACAGGGAAATTAAAGGATAATTATGATGAGGATGAAAAGAAGAATCCATTCTCGTATCTTCTTGCACTCATACTCATACTTCTCATAATAATGGTCCTGGTCCCTTATTATGGTATCAAACTGGATCCTATGCCAAAGAACATCCCTACACTGGAAGCGGTGATGCCTAATGACATAGACCAACTTGCGGCATCGGTCGATAGTATACCTTCTGCAGAGCGCTCCAATCTGAGGAACCTTATGATGCAGACCCATGAAGGCATCCGTAAGACTGCAAAAAGGATAATCACTTCAAGTTGTGAGGAGAACGAGCTATGCTATGCAAAAGCGCTCTTCTATTTTGTCAGGGACAATCTATACTATATCGGTGATCCTCCTAATGAATTCTATGAGAATCCATTCGAGACAATGCAGACCAAAGGTGCTGACTGTGATGGACTGGCCATCCTGCTTGCGAACCTGGAGAGTTCAGTAGGGATTCCCACGCGGTTTGCATTCATACCTGGCCATGTGTATATCCAGGTCAAGGTAGACTCAGCACCTAAGAAATACAAGGAAGCAGATGACTGGATATCCCTTGACCCGAGCTGTTCTGATTGTGAGTTCGGGGAGGTCCCTTATTCCACAGAGAACCGGCGTAAGGAGTACTTCTATCCTTGATAGGTATATCCCCCACATAATACCCTCCACCTGCAACCACTAACTTTATAAATCCCCTATTATAACATCAGAACTGATTGATTATCATTATTCCCGCAGACTACAACCGTCTTAGGTGTGTAGGAGGGTGGAGATGGTCTTTATGGACAAGAAAAGCGTCAAAGAAGCGATTAAGAAGCTTAAGGAGAGTTCTAAGAAGCGTAATTTCAAGCAGAGGTTAGATTTAATCGTCAACCTCAAGGGTCTGGACCTAAAGAAGCCCGAACACCAGGTTGAAGTCTATGCTTCCATCCATTATTCAACAGGTAAGCCGGTCAAGATATGCACATTTGCTGGACCTGAGCTGAGGGATGAATCAAAGAAGGTCTTTGATACCACTATTTTCGTGGATGATTTCCCGGAATACCAGAAGGACAAGAAGCTCATAAAGAAGCTTGCTAGCGAGCATGATTTCTTCATCGCTCAGGCAACGATAATGCCAAAGGTGGCTCAGGTGTTCGGTAAGGTACTTGGTACAAGAGGTAAGATGCCGAACCCAAAAGCAGGTTGCGTCGTACCGCCAAAAGCCGCGCTCCAGCCGCTACATGATAGGCTTCAGAAGACAATACCTCTCAAGGCCAAGGTACAGCCAGTGATAAAATGCGCTATAGGCACTGAAGACCAGGATGAAGAAGAGGTCATCGATAACATAATCACAGTATATAATGCATTGATACACACGCTGCCTAATGAGGAGCATAACATCAAGAAGGTGCTTCTCAAGATGACCATGGGCGCTCCGGTCGAGGTGAAGTGAGATGATCAAGACCACCAAGATACCGGAAGCGAAGAAGAATGTGATCAAGGAGTATATCAGGCTGGCTAAAGAATATCCTATAATCGGCGCAGTAAATATGCAGAACCTTCCTACAAAACAGCTACAGAACATGAGGGCACAGCTCAGGGAGACTGTCGTACTGAAGATGAGCAAGAGAAGGCTCATCAAGATAGCGATTGAAGAGGCTGCCAAAGAGAAGAAAGGTCTTGAGAAGATCATACCTTACCTCAAGGGCATGCCTGCGTTGCTTTTCACTAAAAAGAATCCATTCACGCTTTACAAGACTCTAAGTAAAAATAAGTCTTCTGCACCGATCAAGGCAGGACAGACAGCACCAAATGATATCATAGTCCCTGCAGGCCCTACAGGGTTCGCTCCAGGTCCTATCATAGGACAGCTGGGACAGGCAGGCATAGCCGCAGGGATAGATGGCGGAAAGGTCGTGATAAAGAAAGACTCACAGGTAGCTAAAGAAGGTGATGTCATAAGCCCGGACCTGGCAGGTATCCTGGCAAGGCTGGGTATAGAACCGATGGAGATTGGACTTGATCTTGTAGCCACATTCGAGGACGGCAACATCCTGACAAAAGATGTTCTGGCAATCGATGAGGATGAGTACCTGAATAACATAACAAATGCTCATAGGTGGGCTTTCAACCTCTCTATGGAGGCGGGAATCCTTACCGACCAGACCACAGGACCGATGATAACCAAGGCATTCAGGGATGCGAAAGCTCTTGCTGTCTCGCAGAACATCTGCGCTGATGGTGTGATGCCTGAACTATTATCAAAGGCTCATGGTCAGATGCTCAGTGTCAAGGCATTGGTGCCTGACAACTGAAAAGAATAGAGAACATACATAAAAACAACAAAACAGAAGATCATGATTGGAGGAACTCAAAATGGAATATATCTACGCTGCAATGTTACTGCACAAAGCAGGCAAAAAGGTTGATGAAGCTTCAGTGAAGAAGGTCCTTGAAGCTGCTGGTGTCACTGCTGACGATGCAAGAGTCAAAGCATTGGTCGCTGCTCTTGATGGAGTGAATATAGACGAGGCAATAGAGAAGGCTGCTGTCGTCGCTGCTCCTGCTGCCGCACCTGCTGGTGATGCTCCTGCTGCCGCACCTGGTGGCGAGGCGAAGAAAGAAGAGACCAAAGAAGAAGAGAAGAAGTCTGAAGAGCAGGCTGCTGCAGGTCTCGGTGCTCTATTCGGATAGATGCCACATTAGTTTTTTATTTTTTTATTATATTTTAGAAGTGCAACTTAAGACCTTATGATCACTGAGGTCGTGCTTTCAAGCACAATTTGACTGTTAATTCGGGTTTATGGCCCGGATTTACACCAAAAACCACGATATTTTATGAAGGGGTTTTTGATTCAACGGGATTCATATGGATGAGGAAGAGAAGAAGAAAATAACTGCTGAGATTGAGGCAAAAAGAAAAGAGCTAGATACTCTTAAGGCCCTGCTCAGCGAGCTGAATTCTGAGAAAGAATCCTGGTTCGAGAAGAAACGTAAGGCTTCAAAAGATATTTCTGACCTTTTTCAGTCACTCAGGGAAGTGAAAGGAAAACGCAACTCGTTCACGAAACAGGTCAAGGACTCTAAGCAGAGAAGGCAGGAACTCAACAAGCTGCTGAACCAGAAACGTATGGAGATGAAGAATCTTCAGGACGAGAAGCAAGAGATAACAAAGAAGTTCGGCATACGGGTGGATCCTTCTAAGATCAAGCAGGAGATTGAAGAGATTGAGTTCAAGATAGAGACTGAAGGGCTTCCGTTCAGTGTAGAGCAGCGGATGATGCGGATGATAAACGAGAAGAAGAAGATGCTCTACCAGTCCCAGGAAGTCAGCGATGTCTTTGACAAGATACACCAGATGAAGAAGGATCTTGACAAGACCCGCCTGAAAGCAGATGAGACTCATAAGAAAGTACAGACAAAAGCTGAAGCAAGCCAGAAATTCCACGAAGAGTTGGTAGAATCTTCAAAAGAAGCGAAAGAACTGAAGACCAAAGAAGATGAAGCCCTCAAGAAGTTTGTGGAGGCGAAGACAAAGTATAATGAACAGAACGAACTAGTGAAGGCTAAGCTGAATGAGATAAACACGCTCCGGGCCAAGATAGGTGAAGTCGTCCAGGAAGAGAAGAAAAAGAGAAAAAAATCGGATGACCGCAAGCTACAGGAGCAGAAACAGACAGTTGAAGAGAAGATAAAGAAAGGCCTCAAACTGACTACTGATGACCTGTTAGCGTTCCAGGCAAAAGAGAACGCGCCGAAAGGCAAGGGCAAGAAACCCGAAAAGAAGGAAAAAGCCAAGGAGTGAGCATCGTCTTTATTTCTATTCCGTATTGAAACACCAAACATTCTAAGAAGATAGGTATAGTTGTTTATAGAAAAAGGACGGTTTGTCTTCAGTGCAGAGTTAGTCTGATCCTATAGTAAAATAGAACTCACAGTATTATCAGGTTAAATTGAATAATTCAAATATAAAATCATTTCACTAAGTCTGAGACTTCTTCCACATTTGTCAGTTCACTACTTATCCTATCTGCAGTCTCATCAATCAAATCAGTAACAACTTCTTTTGTCGTTCCATTTACCCAAAATGCCGTCAGTGACATCCCTGGAGAAAACGATACTACATGATCTTCATCCCCAGCACGTGACCAAACATTCTCAACAAACCTCGCAAGATATTGTTGTTCTCTTGCTGTTTCTTCTTGGCAGACTAATCTTCCATAATGCTCGTGAGGCCCTACAATTTTTGGTTCTGGCATTTCGTATTGTTTTTGTATTTTCATATTCTCCCCCTCCAAGTATCTGAACTAATTTATGTGACTTATAACCATCTAATATAATTTACTAAAAAATCCTCCGAAGCTGTCTGACAACGCTCCCCTTATTCACCAGCGCAATCTTAAACAATACAGGAGCTATTGACCTAAGGGAGTCATTATTCTAGAACTCATAACCATCTTGTTTCCCTCATCAATCTCCACCACATCACCCAAGAACTCCTTCACCACATATGCACCGGTCCGCGTATGGTCTGTTATCGCAGATGTCCGCAGCTCCCCACCAAATAGGGCTATAAAAGGTACAAGATTGTCTGCTGTGTGCACATCAACTGCTGCGCCACTATCGATCTCCTGAATAAGTTTCTTAGCCGCTTCCTCACCCACGACTTCTGCTCGCTTGCCTCTTTCTCCGAGAGCATCTGCGCCAAGACGGATAGGATCCAAGACATCGACTTCATCAGGCTGTCTTGAGAATATGGCCCATAAGGTAATGCCTGAACCAGTACTGAGCGTATCACTGTATTGTACATCAATACTGATAGGGACATTGAGCTTCGTAAGCAAGTGTTTTGCAGCATTTGCCTGTCGCTCTGCCACTTGCGCACCAGTAAGGTCTGAAGATGCATGGCTCACCCCTCTTATCTGGATTAGGTGTCCTTGATCCACCAGGTTGAGTTCAGATATATCCGCCCCATTGATTTCTGGAAAAGTTGTCTTGCCCCGTATCTTCAGGTCTATCTCTCCACCACCTTTAGGATAATACCCTCTCCTGACAAGTGTCAGGTCAAGGTCAGCATATCTGCGTAGCTGAGGGAAGAGCACCTCTTTCATGAAGTCATAGGGCATTGCCCACTTTCCAGAGGTCCCGCCTCGTATCTTATAGCGCACTTTACCACCTGCAAGCATAGCAGGTAACAGGAGCGCCTGCAACAACAGGCTGACAGAACCAGCAGTCCCTATGTCAACTGATATGGTCTTCGGCTCTATCTTTCCAGGCATGAACTTCAAGTATTCAGAACCAAGTTCAAGGCCTTCAACCTCAGCACCGCATAACTTCTTGAGTGCTTCAACACAATGAAGATGCTGTGCTTTCAGACCTGGCTGCTTCCTGCCATGCCTGATCTTGGTGACTTCAAATGCCTTCCCGGTAATCACAGAGAATGCAAGGGCCGTACGGACGAGCTGACCTCCCCCTTCAAGATAGCTTCCATCAAGCGTTATCA
>JAUVBP010000057.1 GCA_030591125.1 Candidatus Woesearchaeota archaeon
CAGATTTAGTTCTAGAATGTACAAGAAAAGGCAATCTTGAGATGGCTGCAGCCTATGGAATGATTAAAGAGTCAGGTGGAGTGATGGTTACAGCAGAAGGGATATCATTTGATAACCTGAAATATTTAGAATACGGCCAGAACCAGACACTGCCAGTGATTGCTGCTTCAACAATCCAATTAGCAAAAGAATTGATAAACCAGATAGATTAATCCTCTTCTGTCTACTCCGTCAATCAACTTTCTCCAACACACTCCCTTCTGGACTGTCCTTTATCGTGAAGCCCGCCTCTTTTATCTTATCGCGCAGGACATCTGCCTCTTCCCAGCGTTTCTCTGCTCGTGCAGCATCCCTCTGGCTGAGAAGTTCCGCCACATCATCAGGGACGTCAAGCTCTTCACGCTCCATCTCCTTGAAACCGAAACCAAACACCGCATCAAATCTATAGAGCAGCTCAAGCTTCTCACCAGGGTTCAATTCATCATCACGCAGAACTGACCACATCGTAGACAATGCCTGCGCAGTATTCAGATTATCATCAAGTGCTGTCTTAAAAGTATCAAAATAACCATCAGTCTTCTCACGCTGATAATCTGATTCATTCGAAAGTTCCTTGTCCTTGAGTTCAAGGATCTTCTCTTTCATCCTGTTGAAAGTGTTCTTTGCACCATCAAGGCCATCCCAACTGAACTTCAGCTGCTGCTTGTAATGCGCACCAAGGCAGAAATATCTATACACCAGAGGGTCATACCCCTTGTCCACAAGCTTCTGCAATGTCAGGAAATCCCCTTCAGACTTTGCCATCTTCTCTTTGTCCACGACAAGGAATGCGTTGTGCATCCAGTACTTGACCCAGGGATGCTTCCCTGTAGCTGCTTCGGACTGGGCAATCTCATTGGTATGGTGTACAGGGACATGATCCTCGCCGCCGCAGTGGATGTCGAACTGCTCTCCAAGATATTTCATTGACATCGCGCTGCATTCGAGGTGCCAACCAGGGAATCCTCTGCCCCATGGGCTGTCCCACTGCATGTCCTGATTCCCGAATTTGGAATTTGTGAACCACAATACAAAATCAGCATGATTCTTCTTGCCTACATCACATTCTACACGGGCCTGCTTTTCAGAATCCGGATCAAGTCGTGACAGTTCAGCATACTTCTCGAATTTTGACACGTCAAAATAGATGTTTCCGCCTGCTTCATAGGTATAACCATTCTTCTCTATGCGCTCCACAAGAGCGATCATCTCTTTGATATGGTCCGTGGCATTGCACACGACGCTAGGTCGCAGTATGCCCAACCGGTCAGTATCATTGAAGAATGCTTCAGTATAGAACTTGGCAACATCCCACACGCTCTTGCCTTCGCGCTCTGCGCCCTTGACCATCTTGTCCTCACCCTCATCCGCATCAGATGTGAGGTGCCCCACGTCAGTGACGTTCATGACATGATTTACTTCATACCCGTCAAGAGCAAGCACTCTCCTCAGGATATCATTGAAGATGTACGCCCGGAGATTTCCTATATGTGCATAGTGATACACTGTAGGGCCGCAGCAATAGAGTCCGACCTTTCCAGCTACAATAGGCTCGAACTCTTCTTTTTTCCGAGTCAGTGTGTTGTATATCCTTAGTGCCATCTTGATCTTGAGATATCAGTACTTGTCCCACCATTTACGTAGTTTGGATTTAGATTCAAGTGTGCCTTTCTTACCTGATCTGAATGTCTCCACAGTTATGGTTCCATCATAGCCATATTTCTTCAGCACTTTTATTATTTTCGTCCAGGGTATGCGTCCCGCACCCAGTTTTATGTGATTATCCTCATTCCCATAGTTATCAGAGAAATGGAGGTGCAGCACCCTTTCAGGGTATCTCTTCATGAGCATATACATCAGATTCCTCTGCAGGCCAAGATTCGCATGGCCGACATCGATATGGATGCCCAATGAAGGAAACTCATTTATGAGCTTAAGGAACAGTTTAAGGTTCTTGGAGTCATTATGCGGACTGTTCTCCATCATGAGGTGCACTTTCTGCTTCTTGGCTTCCTTCAGGACGCGACGTATCAGCTTTCTGTTCCTCAGGTATATGACTTGAGGGTCGCTTCTGCCCACGACAGGAGCATGGAAGTTGATCTTCTCTGCGCCGAGTTTCTTAAGCAGCCTTATGGCCCTGAGCATCTCCTGCTCAGATTCTTTCCTTAGACACGGATAATCAGAGTCTTTCGGCAGCCTCCAGTCACCGATATGGCCTACGATTCCCAGACCATGCTTCCGCATGATCTTCTTTGCCTTGGCCACGTTGATCTGCTCAGGCATTGAGTGCGTCGGTTCGATGGTGAAATCAACAAAATCAAACCCCTTCTTTCCTATCCACTCTAGCTCGTCATAGATATTATCATACGGGCTGTTCATAGCACCAATCTGCATAGGATTACCTCTTTATTGTCCTGTCACTTCTTTTTGCACACGAATATGCAATGATCCTTCTCAAAAGGGTCGAGTTCCTTGTAATCTACTATTATCATCCGGCTCTCAAGATACGCCCTTACCTGCTGGAACACCTGCTTCGGTTTCTTGGCCACGTCGACGCTCCGCGCCTTGACCGCAAGCACTCCAAAACCATCTTTCTTGAGGAATGCATCACAGTTCTTCATGAATATCTCTGCCTGGTCCCTCTGGGCGATGTCCTGGAAGACACAATCTACAATGGTCACCTGTCCTGCATACCTCTCAGGATGTTTTGCATCTGCAATTATAGGTGACATGTTCTTCCTGAGCTCACATAGATACATCAGATTCCGCGTAGTCCTTGGAGCAAAGTCAAGTGCAAAGACAAAACCATCATTCCCGACCACATCAGATACATGGCTTGCTGTAGTTCCAGTGCTTGCTCCAAGATAGAGTACCTTGCTGCCCGGATATATCCCGAGCTGCGTGACTTTCTTTGCCAGTGCCGCACCCAATTTGGATCGTGTATGCACCCATTCCCTGTATTCATCCTTGCCTGCCCTGTATGTCGATTCACCATACACTGTCTTTCCAGGTGTGAGATTCTTTGTGAGGAATATTATCTTCTTCCCTTTCTTCTCTGTGAATATCCCTTTGAGCCGGTTCTCTTGGATGGTCATCTGAGTTTCGCCTCCAGCTCTTTCTTGAGGTCATCACCATGATATTCACCTTTGAAGAAATCTATCTTTGCTGCTATGGATATCTTGTCCGCGACCATCCGTGCAGCCTTACCTCTCACGCTTGATTTTGCACGCGAGACCAGTGGGTGGTTGATTATCAGTCCAAACTTAGGAGGTCTGGCTCCTGTCTTGATATGCCTGAACAATGCTTTCTCTGCGCCGAGCAATTGTACTGTCGACGCGGGAAAGAGCGAGAGTTTCTCAAGGCTCCCTGCACGAGCCAATAGTTTCGCTCCGATAAGGGCTCCGGCGACAGCATTGACATTCGGCAGCAGGTCTTTCATGACTTTCTCAACATACGCAGTCTGCTCAGACCTAAGATCTGCAAATGAAGTGATACCTGCTGCTAACCTCATGATAGGCTCGAGATCTTCCGTGCTGAACGCCGCACCCATCGATAGCTCTTCTTTGAGGCCTATCTCTTCCAGGAGTTCCTTCCGTGATTTTTCCTGTATTATCTCTGCAAACTTCTCATGGCTCTCTATAGACTTAGAGAATTCAGGATTATACAGTTCGTACCATTCTCTGAGGCGTTTGGCAAGGTTGTTGATCACCTTGTCTGTCTCTTCGATATTATTGGATGCTTGTATTATAAGATGATCACGCCGCACAGATTCCGCTATCTCCCGCTTCGTGATGATGATTGATGCCTCTCGCATACGTTTCAGGTACTTCGCTTCAGAGAACTGCTTCAAGACTGGACCAGGAGGTATCTTACCACGCAGCACTTCTGCACCTGCATTCTTCGAGAGCATATCTTTCTCTGGAGCTATCTCTTTCCCCTCTTTGACCTTATCATGATAAGATATGATCTGATCATCACTGAAGAGCTTTTCAGCCGCAATCTTACCATCCTTGAACAGGAAAGTTCCTATGCAATTTGAAAATATCTGGAATACCATGCCTGCAGATGAATCTGACTCCGTTTATATAACTTTTCGTTTAACAGATTCTGTACCTACACGTCCTGAAACACTTATTTCATGCAGTTTGACTGTTCATCAGGCATTAGAAAAGTATTTAAATCGACCTCGTTTACAGGAGGAAAAGAGGGAGAGCGATGTTAGAGATACGTATTCATGGAAGAGGTGGACAAGGTGCTGTCACCGCAGCCCAGATTCTAGCCATATCTGCATTCCTTGATGGAAAACAGAGCCAGGCATTTCCGAAATTCGGAGTAGAGAGAAGAGGTGCTCCTGTTGAGGCATTCTGTCGTATAGATGAGACGCCCATAAATGTCAGGAGTCAGGTATACACCCCTGATCTTCTTATGATACTAGAGCCTTCGCTGATGCAGGCAGTGGATGTCACCGCTGGCCTGAAGGAAGGGGCGAAGATAATAGTCAATACTACACAGCCTGTGACCGACAAGAAATTCGAGAGATACCATGTCTCTTGTGTTGATGCGAGCAAGGTAGCTCTAGACATATTCAAGGCAGATATAGTCAACACAGCAATCTTAGGTGCATTCTCAAAAGTGACTGGCGTCGTCAGTCTTGAAGCCATCAATAAGGCCATTGAAGAACGATTTGCAGGAAGGGATCGCATAATAGAGCTCAACAAGGAAGCAGTAAAGCGCGTGTATGAACAGGTTCAATGAGTACAGGACATGATAATATGGCAGAGACAAGACCGAAAAAAAGTGAAGGAAAGAAGCTTCCAGTAGGTGCAGTCATACTTACGCCAGGTAACTCTGATGAGAATAAGACAGGAGATTGGCGCTCATTGAGGCCTGTCTGGAATAAAGAGAAATGCACGCAGTGCATGATATGTTGGATGTACTGCCCAGACATGGCAATCCCTCAGAAGAACGGAAAGCGTCTGGAGACTGACTTTGATTTTTGCAAAGGCTGTGGAATATGCAAGACAGAGTGTGTCTTCGGTGCATTGACCATGGAAAAAGAGAAGAAGTGAGGCAGGATTGGATGAATGATGACAAGATACGCATCATCTACGTGACCTGCCCAGACAAGGAAGAAGCAAAGAAGATCGCTCATGCGCTTGTCGAGAAGAAGCTTGTCGCCAGTGCGAATATGTTGCCAGTAGAGAGCATTTATTATTGGAAAGGTGAGCTGAAAGAAGACAATGAGGTCATCCTGCTTGCCAAGACATTGAAAGAGAAGGTCAAGGACGTCGTTGAGGAAGTGAAAAACATCCACTCATATGAGATCCCTTGTATACTCACGCTCAAGGCCAGGCCAAACATAGAATACATGAACTGGGTCGGAAGTCAAGTCAACTGACAATACAGGAATATAGGTAAATAAGATGGTAAAGAAAGTGACTGAAGCATCACAGGCTGTCGCAGAAGCTGTAAAGCTATGCAAACCAGCAGTGATACCTGTATATCCCATCACTCCGCAGACTCACATCCCCGAACGCATATCTGACTTCGTCAACTCAGGTGAATTCGACTGCGAGATGATCTATGTTGAGTCTGAACATTCTGCCATCTCGGCAGCGATCGGCGCATCTGCCACTGGTGTAAGGTCATATACTGCGACCGCATCACAAGGGCTTGCATTGATGCACGAGATATTGCATATAGTATCAGGCATGAGATTGCCTGTCGTGATGAACGTCGTCAACAGGGCGCTTTCTGCACCGATAAATATCTGGAATGATCACCAGGACTCCATGTCTGCAAGAGACACAAGCTGGATACAGCTGTATGTGGAGTCTTCTCAAGAGGCCCTTGACACTACTATCATGGCATTCAAGATAGCAGAGGCGCATGACGTGCTTCTCCCTGTCATGGTCTGTCTTGATGGATTCACATTATCTCATGTCTATGAACCTGTTGATATACCTGAACAGAAGGAAGTCGACAAGTTCTTGCCGAAATTCAATCCTTTGTTCAAACTGGATACAAAGAGACCTTGCACGATGGGTCCTGTAGGATTCCCTGATACTTTCATGGACTTCAAGAAAGAGCAGCAGGATGCTATGGATACATCGATTGATATGATCAAAAAAGTCAATGAGGAATTCGGTAAGCAGTTCGGAAGGAAATATGGTGATGGGCTATTGGAAAAATACCTGTTGGATGATGCAGAATATGTCTTTGTAGGGCTTGGCACCATATGCGGGACAGCAAGGTCAGTCATCGACAAGCTGAGAGAACAGGGCAGAAAAGTAGGTATGCTTAAGATGAAGGCATTCAGGCCATTCCCCGAAAAAGAAGTGATTGACTATCTGAAAGGTGCCAAGGCAGTGGCAGTATATGACCGGTCAGTCTCATTCGGCCATAAAGGTGCAGTGTTTGCAGAGATGACATCTGCTTTCAATGACATCGTCAAGAAACCTATATTCCATTCATTCATTGCAGGTCTCGGAGGGAGAGACGTCACGCTACAGCATATTGAGGATTCATTCGATAAGATAAGTAAAGAGAAAGTATCGACGACTGAGTGGCTACTTTAGATACAGGTAAGGTTCGACAGCTATGACAGTACATCATATGATTAGAGAGAAAGACCAGCGGCATTCCTGCCCTTATTGTGGGAATGACACGGAAGTGCCGAGATGGAAGTCAAAGTTTGACAATAACATGCATTACAAGGAGCTTGTATGCAGATGTGGTCATAAGGTAAGCATAAAGATGAGATACATGAGCTGTGGAGACGATCATTGGAACAAGGATCTTGACAAGAGGATTGAGGAGGTTGATGCAAAATCGAAGAAAGAATGATAAACGCACTGCCTGAGAAGGAGCTTTTATCTTCAGGTCACAGTGCATGTGCAGGTTGTGCAGCACCTCTGGTCGCAAGGACTATCCTGAAGGTCGGTGGTCAGGACACGATAATCTGTAGCAATACAGGTTGTATGGAAGTTTTCACCACACCATATCCCCGGACCTCATGGCAGGTTCCCTGGATACACGCAGCGTTTGAGAACGCCTCAGCCGTCGCTTCAGGTGTTGAACGCGCACTGGTGAAACAGGGCCTCAGGGACAAGACCAATATAGTCATCCTTGGAGGTGACGGAAGCACATTCGACATAGGATTCGGCGCTATCAGCGGCATGCTTGAGCGTGGACACAAGATGACCTATGTCTGTTATGACAATGGAGCGTACATGAATACAGGGATCCAACGGAGCGGTGCGACACCCAAATACGCGAACACTACGACG
>JAUVBP010000124.1 GCA_030591125.1 Candidatus Woesearchaeota archaeon
ACTGATCTCAAGAGCTGCCTTGAGTTTGTCTCCCGCGTGGTCAAGAAGAAGAGCATAGTATTCATACTATCAGACTTCCTATGCGAAGGGTATGACAAGCAGCTCAAGATGCTCAAAAATAAGCATGATGTGATTGCAGTGAACCTGAATGATCTCAGAGAACATGAGATACCTGAACTCGGCTATATCCAGCTCGAGGACGATGAGACTGGGGAGCAGATGCTTGTCGACACTTCAGATCCTGAATTCCAGGAGAATTATTCAAGACTTGTCAAAGAGCAGAGCAATGCTCTCAACCGCAGGTTCAAGAGGATGAATATAGACACCATAGAACTGAAGAGCCATGAGCCATTCGATATACCTCTCAAGAGGTTCTTTGCAATACGAAACAGGAGGATGGTAAGATAATGGCAGGCTTCAACAATCCAGTCCTCTTGCTTTTCCTCATATTGGTCCCTATACTCTACATCACTTATAGGATAGCCATGCATAAAAAGAAACAGGCAGCGATCAAGTTCAGCAGGATAGCGCTGGTCAAGAAAGCAGCAGGAGGAAAACGGAACTGGAGAGTGCATGCACTATTCTGGCTATCTGTGATTGCCATAGCATCGATAATCATCGGTTTCGCAGATCCACACATACCTCTGGAACAGACAAAAGACGGTGTCAATGTCGTCCTGGTGATAGATAATTCTGGCTCCATGAAAGCAGATGACTATAAGCCCAACAGGCTTGAAGCTGCAAAGGCATCCGCAGAGATACTCATAGATAGCCTCAATGACAAGGATCATGTCGGGATAGTCGTCTTCGAGAACGGCGCCACGACCGCAGCATACCTCAGCCCTTACAAGAGACGGGTAACGCAGAAATTACAGTCTATACAGCATAAGGACGGCAGGACAGCATTGGGAGATGGCCTCAGCCTTGCCGTAGATATGGCCGGCTCTATACCCAACAAGAAAAAAGTAGTCATATTGCTCAGTGATGGGGTGTCAAATGCAGGGGTCGTCAGCCCTGAAGAGGCAGCAGTGTTCGCCAAGACAAGCAAGATACAGGTCTATACAGTAGGGATGGGATCAGAAGGACAGGTAGTTTTGGGCCATGACTGGTTCGGCAATCCCCAGTATGCAGAGCTCGACGAGAGTACACTGCAGCAGATCGCTGCACTGACCAAAGGAAAGTACTTCAGGTCAGTCGATACAAAGACTCTTGACAAGGTCTATAAGGACATAAGTGAAGATATAGATAGAGAGAAGGAAGAGACCAGCATAGGGAAATGGTTCTTCCTGCTCGCTCTGGTGCTGCTTCTCATAGAGATGTACATAAGATATGGTGGAAAGAGGATAGTGCAATGAGAGCATTGTTGATGATCCTCTTCGTATTACTTGCTGGCGGGATTGTTGAAGCCCGCGAACTTTCTATAGAGAAAATAGTCATTGAAGAAGACCTCAAGACAGGAGACAGCGCGACCATTGCACTGACTGTCGACAACCCGTTCGGACAGGAGATAAACATAACTGTCGTGGACAAGAACGTGTTCGGAGGGAATGGAATAGATATAGAATGCATGGAAGTGACGATACCTGCAAATCCCGAGTCGACGATATCTTACCAACCGATACAGCTGTTTGAGGAAGGCAAGTCTGTGCTTTCACCTGCAATCGTCAATTATACCAACCCTGATTCCGGTTCTGTGGACAGTATCGAGTCCAATGAGCTGACTGTTGAAGTTGAGGAAGGAAGCGGCGGTTCTGGAGGGCAGGGGATAACCACAATATACCAATGCAATGGCATGAACATGCAGTCAACGTCATATTCAAGCAGTCAGCAGCAGAACAGCATGGAACAACAGATGCAGGAACAGATGGAGCAGCAGATGCAGGAGTCCCAGCAGAGCATGGATGAGATGATGCAACAGATGCAGGAACAGATGCAGCAGCAGATGAGCAATGTGCAGAATAACCAGATGCCTCAGGACACTGGCGCACTGAAACAGGAGATGCAGAAGCAGCGCGAAGAGTACAAGCAGATGCAGCAGGAGCTTGCGCAGAAGATACAGGAGGATGAGGAGTTCAAGAAAGCGCATGAGGAGATGCTGGAACAAGGATATGAGATGACAGGTGGCGAGGTAGATCCGGAATCCAACAATACAGGGGATTTCAAGATGAACTACCAGGATGCTGCTGGTGAGACTGCATCAGTATCAGGAAGCATGCAGGACGGTGAGATGCAAGATATGCAGAAGCAGTCAAGCGCTGCGGACAAGCAGATGATGGAACAGATGCAGCAGGACCCCGAGTTCCAAAAAATGCAACAGGAACTTTCTGAACAGGGTTTCAACCAGAGCAAACCGATGCCCAGCTTTGAGAGGGATGGTAACCAGACCGAGTTGACAATGGAATACCAGGATGCTGAAGGTGAGAGGGCAGAGATAACGACCAAGTTCGAGAACCAGACCGTGACTTCTGTCGAGATGGAACGGGATGTCAAGAAAGAGGATGAAGAGGAAGAAGAGAACGAGTGGTACAGGAAACTGCCAGGAATATTGTTGATGTTAGCAGGGATTGCGCTTGTGACCTATGCAATTATGAAAGTGAATAAGAAAAAGGCTTCGCAAGGGAATGCTATGACTGATCATGAGAAGCCCATCAATCATCGTAAGGAAGCGAAGAAGATGCTTGCGGAAGCCCAGAAGCTTTTCGCTGAGGATAAAAGAAAGGATGCTTATGAGATGGCAAGTCAGGCAGTGCGGCTGTTCTACAGCCACAAGTTCGGATATAGGAAAGAATTGACTAATTCTCAGACGGTTGATGCGCTGAAGAAGCATGGCGGGGGCCATAAGGATGTGCAGAAGTGCCTCAATATGTGCGGCATGGTGGAGTTCGCGAAGTATTCAGCCAACAAGAAGGATTTCTCTGAGATAATAAGGATTGCTGAAGAGGCTGTGAAAGAGAGATAAACATTCAGAGCTGATATCAGCACCAGTAAGACACAAACTTCACATCAGCACATGTCGAGTAATCTTTAGGCGGTTCAGGTGGTGGCTCCCCATACTCACCAGGAATCGGTGCAGGTGAGCTCGGAACATTTAAATCCCCATCAGATACAATATTCTGCTTGACATTATTATTGATATCTACAGCTTCCAGACAAGCATCCATATCAAGATTATTTATGTCTGAGACCTGTTTGATAAAACCATACTCATTGGCAGTTATGGAACCATCAGAAAGTTTTGCCCATGCACCTTCTATAAGAAAACCCTGTAGCTCAGCGCCTTTGGAACTGAATTTTAAAAGTTCCAGCTCCGATTTACCATACTTATCAAAGCCAGATGAGGTCTGCCTGACTGCTATGTTTGAAGCAACACCAATTCCATACGGCTTCTTTGTATCTAACACACTACCATACCTGAAATGCGCTGTCGCATCATATACTGACAATCCTAATAGTTCATTATCTGATATTACTGAATCTTCCATCATCAGAATCGCACCATTCCTGACTTCGACTGTCCCCAGGCCGATGTCCCATGTAGAATAGCTCCCTCCGAAAAGATTACCTGTCACAGATACGCCCGCCGCATAGACTTTTGTGTTGCTATCAGTGGCTCTGATTGCGCCATTCGCGTTGCCTGACAGGGTCACACCATCAAGGCAGACCTTCACACCCTCACGGAGAAGGAGTGCAGCACCTACGTCGATACCTCTCGCATAACTGCTCCTCTTAGTCCCCTTGATAGACACATCATCCAGCTTAAGCTTACCACCATCCTGCTGGATCGCATTATTGACCGAACCAGTCATAGTCACAGATTCAAGCTCTGTCTTTGCTGAAGGATCATCCACATATATTGATGAACCTATAAAATAAATATCGTTGAGCTTGAGCGAATTAGCTCCGGTGTTCCTTATACGCGCACCAGATATCATCGCAGTGCCTGAAGAAGGCCCTTTGATCACTGTGTCCTGAGTGACTGTCAATGTGCCCTCGCTGTACATGCCCGCAGCGACATGTATCGTCACGCTCTTATAAGACCCGCGGTACAACTTCGAGAATGCTGCACCCAAGCTCTTGAACGGATACCTGCTGCTCCCGTCAGGGCTCCTTGCCCTGGACTTCTTGTTCACATAGAACGTGGTCGTGCCTGATGTAGAACTGCGTGAGC
>JAUVBP010000181.1 GCA_030591125.1 Candidatus Woesearchaeota archaeon
ACATCCTTATCGATAGCATATCCTGTTTTGTACTCCACCTTCATTTTAATGAGAATATAGCCCTACGCATTATAAAGATTTCTACATCAACAGCCTCACTACAACAAGACTTCAGAAATCTATTTCAGCAATATTTAACTCATAATCCTCTTCAATCCTGTCAAAACGTTCGACATCTTCAGGACAGATCAACGTCAATGCATAACCTTTCTTATCCTTCCTGCCTGTCCTCCCTATACGATGGACATAGAACTCATCACGATTCGGGACATCATAATTCACTATCATACCTACTTTCTCTATGTGTATTCCTCTAGCAGCGATATCTGTAGTTACCAGGATCTTGAATTTTTTAGCACGGAATAGAGAAAGAGTCGCTTCCCGTTCTTTTTGTTCCAGGTCACTGCTCAAAGCCTTTGCTTTGAACTTATTATCTGCAAGAAATGAAGCGACTGAAGAGCATTTGACTTTAGTATTGCAGAATACCATTGCACTCGAGAACTTACAGGAGGTGAATAGTTTAAGCAAAAGGTCATTCTTCTCATTTTTTTTACAGAAGGTCTTCTCTTGCACAATATTTTTTGGTATTGTATCCCCTACACGCACTAATTCATAATCCCCCATATGCTTATCAGTGAAATTATTGACTTTCTTTGTCATAGTTGCAGAAGAAAGGATCAACTGGACATCTTTGCTCACTCTAGACCTTATGTAGACACATGAATCAAAGAAACCCTGATCAAACATCTGATCACTCTCATCAAAGACAAGCAAGCCCACTTCACCAAGCTTGACTGTCTTAGCATTTATATGATCCGTTATCCTGCCAGGGGTACCTACAAGTATATGGAGTTTCTTATTGACAGTCCTATAATCCCCCGACATCTCACGACCTCCGAAAAGGACTCCTACATTGATGCTCAGTTTATCGCAGATCTTCTTCAGCTCTTTGCTGACTTGTATAGCAAGCTCTCTTGTAGGGACTAAGACAAGCATCTGGAGCCCTAGCTTCGTATTGACCCTGGAGAGATATCCAAGAAAATAAGCAAGAGTCTTACCGCTACCAGTACGGGAAGTGAACACTATATTCTTCTTCTTCAATGCCAGAGGTATCACTGCTTTCTGTGCATCAGAAGGCTCCTTGAAGCTGATGCTAGCCAGGATGTTCTTCTTGAGTCCTAGATCAGCAAAACCAGTCATGATCCATCAAGAAATGAGTCTAGGTTATAAACATAGAGGATTTTGGATAGAGATAAAAACTTCAACGTACAGATTATGCATAGCTAGTTAAGAATCTTTTATTAAAAATGCCTTTCAGTCCAGAAAGTATCTGCTGTAGACATGATAAGTTCTTTCAATCTTTTCACATCAATCTTCTTTCTCAGGAGTTCTATCGTCTCCCTATCCCTTTTCATCTTAGCTTCTGTCCTGCTCTTTCCGGTTATCTGCTTCAGTGTAGTAAGGAAAAGGCCTTCCAGACTGAGGACCTGCAGAGTGAGCTCTTCAAAAGATACCTCTACCTTGACAGGGAAGAACACTTTATTTACGTGCTGGTTAAGGCATATATCGAATGTAGTTCCGTTCTTCTCGACAGTCTTCACACCCGCATCATCACAAAACTTCTCATTTTTTGTAAGCTCCCAGCCTTTCTTGACAAACTCATCGGCCATCCTGTTGATTTCTTCGAAGGACGGCACAAATGCATCTATATCGGCAGATGATTCGACGCCAGTATGGAGAAAAGAAGCAAAGCCGGCAAATATTACATACTCTTTCTCGCTATCGAGAAAAGCAAGAATCTCTTTCATCTCGGATGTCATTACCATTTTAATCGACCAATAAGAATATAAAAACGCCGCCCGGATTTGAACCGGGATACTCAGAAACCTAAAAGTTTCTGGTACCAAAAAATCATTCACAATCAACGCCAGCGCCCGGGGAAGGTGTCGAACTTACCGTCCGGTGCGAATTCTTAATTATTAATCGTTAATAGGTACCTCTACTATATTAATTCTTCGCCGTGAGAGCTTTCGATAGGTGTGCTACAAGTGCGCTACGACATTTAAGTACTCTTTCTGACAGAATACACTTTGTGAAGCGCTTCACAATACGACACTTGGAGGTGGGTATTGTGACATGTAGAATATGTGGTAAGAAACTCGAACCTGATGAGAAACTAGTCTGTGGATCGTGCTTCGACTTTTACAAATGGAAGTACACTGGGGGAATCAAAGAGGCACTTAGCCAATACGAGGTGCAGCAAAATGCGGATAAGACATGTGGATGATAAGATAATCGTCACTGGCCTGTTTTCAGTTCTCTATACTCCGCTGAGTTTAGCTCTGTGGTATGAGACGGGCAGGACTGCCAGCCTTTCAGTTATCATGTTGATCGGCTTGCTAATCATTCTTGGCTATCTTGTGGTTGAGAGTCTCTTGCAGAATCGTAGAAAGCGGATAAGACGCACATACATCGAATTGTATGAGGAACCTGAACTCATTGAAGATGAGTCTCCTGAGCCTGACTTGGAAGGGTTCAGACAGCTATTCTCAGATAAAACCTCTGGAGGTGAGGCCATATGAAACTAGCATTTGTTTCGGTATTGATGCTCCTGCTCGCAAGCACCTGCGTATTAGGAGCAATAGACTTTGACCAGCCTCTGACATCTGAAGAGGAAGCACAATTTGATGCAATACTTGCACCTGTGATGAAGATATACAATTTCATCAAGTACGCAGCCACAATTATTGGCGTTTTGATGTTGGTCTTCGCAGGGATAACATTTGTGACAGCAGGTGGGGAGCAGGCAAAGAAAGAGAAGGCAAAAAACATGGGGGCAGGTGTGGTAATCGGACTGATCCTTATCTGGGTCGCACCGCTTATCGTAAACTACCTGTTTACATAAAAATGAAACCAACCATATTCTGGGTGGCAGCATTATTGCTGCTACCTTTGGTTTCTGCTTTCAACTGTGATGTCTCCAGCGACAGCCAGTATTGTACGACAGTTGAACAGTCAGACTTGAACGAATCTGCTAAAGATCAACTTTTTTCATCTCTGATTTATTCAGACTCGACATTTCCCAATTATGATTTAGTATCTGAGTATAATCTCGACATAGAAGTTGAAACACCCCCCGACAATACGACAATCTACAACTCAGAACAAATCAAGAATGCATGGATGTCTTTCCTTGCAGTTTTTCCTTCAGTCTATGAGCTTGGAATCCTATATGTTCCTCCACTAACTAACGCATTAAGCGAATATGCTTATGAAGTTTATGTTCCA
>JAUVBP010000039.1 GCA_030591125.1 Candidatus Woesearchaeota archaeon
CGGGAAGATAAGTCCAGTAGAGGGGTGCGGCTGAATTTTGAGCTGCCTGAACTTCCTGAGGAGATAGCAGAGAACATACAGGCAGATGTCGAAGAGCTGAAGAACTGTTATTCTGCAAAGTGTTATCGTAGTAGTATCATATTGTGTGGTCGCGTGATTGAGACTGCATTACACAGGAAATATTTTGAAGTCACAGGCAATGATGCGCTCGAGAAAGAGCCTGGCATAGGCCTTGGTAAATTGATAGCGCGGATGAGTGAGAAAGGGATAAAGCTCGACCCTGCACTGCCGCAACAGATACATTTCATCAACCAGGTAAGGATATTCTCAGTACACACTAAACAGCAGGCATTCAACCCATCTGATAACCAGGCACAGGCAACTGTTCTTTATACTATGGATGTGTTGGGGAAATTGTTTGCGAGTGAGTGAATTTTGCCTATTCAGCACTTTCTTTATAAATGACATCTCGTGGCATCAAAAGGTTTAAATCAGAGATGATAGCAACTTTTGCAGGGTGTTGGGTGCGTAAATGTTGGAATATACAGATGACTTCAAGAAACGGATGGAGATAGCAGATATAATCGTAGATTCTATCAGAGGAGAGTTTCCTATAGTTGGCCTGGAGCTTAGGCTGAACGGTTCAGTGATCTCTCTGCAGGACTTCCTGATGGAAGATACAAGCATACTCGGTCAGGAGTTGGCAGGCCTTGCCGAAGAGATGTGTTATGCTGTGGACTATAACGGGATATATGAGATTCTTGCTTCTACACCTGTCGGTCAGGAAGTACGTTCTGATATGTCAAGAGAGGAATGTGCAGCAGCCGTACGAAGGTTCTCAATGTACACCTGGAACCATACACCTAGTGTAAGAGATGCTTATGTATCTGCGTACAAGCACGCACGTAATATGATAAGAGGGACGATCGAGCTCTCTGAAGGACTTGCACTCAGCTCATCATTATCTAAGCTGGTGCGTGACGCGAATGTCAAGACTGCCCGGCCGATATCTGCAAGAGCCTTGAAAGAGATGATCCCTGAAATACGGGATGTCGAGACAAGCTATGCAAAGCTGATACCAAAGTCCCGGCTCTCACCATTGCTGGATTTTGTGATGCCGAAAAGGGTTGTCGAACGTCAGAAGGATATGCGGGAAGTATCATCTTATCTCAAGCAAAAAGCAGAAAGAGTCATACCTCGTCTCCAAAGTTTCGGGCATGAATACAGGAACTGGTACCTTACACAGCATGACCACGGCGTATGTGATTATGCAGGGAAGTGCCCGAGAGACAGGCACCTGAACAAGTAACATGGGTAGAATTCGCTGAACTATCTCTTCTTTGACTTCTTAATGACTTTTTTTATGCTCTTCTTCTTAATCTTTCTTTTCTTGATTACTTTTTTCTTCTTTGGAGGAGGAGTATGGAGGGATATTTTTGAGACTCTTTTCCTCTCGCCGAACATGGAATATAATACCAAGCCGACAAGGAAAAGCAATATGCCTGCGAAGAACATCTTCTTCTCGAAGCTGAACAATAGTGCTGCGCAGGTCACGAGACCTATGGCAGGTATTATCGGGAACTTACCTATCCTGCCAGGCACGCTGAAAGAACGGGTTATGTGATCATGAGAATATCTCAGGACTATCACACAAAGATTCACCACAAGGAACACGAACAATGCGCCGAAGTTGGTCAGGAATGCTATTGAAGTTATCTTGCCAGGGATTATGAAGATGGCTGCTATGATAGCGACAGCGAGCACTGCGACATAAGGAGCGCGTCCTTTCTTCGTGACCTTCAGGAACATCTTCGGCAGTGAGTCCTCTTCTGCAAGACCATATATCATGCGCGAAGTTCCGATCATGAGTCCCAGTACTGTTGAAGCGGTTGCGGCAAGAGCCATGACTGCCATGAGCATACCTGCCTTACTGCCTAGCAATACTGTCATTATATCTGACAATGGAGCAGTCGAGTGGGCAAGCTGTTCCCAGGGTATCACGCTCACAGCTATTATTGAGACAAGGATGTAAAGTACAGTCGATATGACAACAGAAGCTATCACTGCAAGCGGAAGAGTGCGTTTTGGATCTTTTACCTCTTCCCCAAGATTGCCTATGTTCTCAAACCCGAGGAATGCGAAGAATATCAATGCGGCTCCGGTGATGACTCCAGAGAATCCGTGCGGCATCTCCCAATAGAATTCAGGAGCCTGCAAGTGAGGCAATCCTACACCTATCACCAGCACAAGACCTGCTATGGCTATAAGCACCATCGCGATGTCAAAGCCGATCGCCTGTTTGACACCTACAAGGTTGAATATTGTCAAGATGACCAGAAGCAAGAGCGCGCCAATTATAGGATTGAGTCCGATGAGGCTGGCAAGATACCCTCCAAAGCCCAAAGCGACAGCAGACGTCCCTATTATCAGGGTTATTATCTTCAGCCATGCGACAGCGAAAGAGAACCTGCGGTCCTTGAACGATCTCTGAGTATAGAGGTATTCTGCAGAATCATAAGGGAATGTCGAAGAGAGTTCAGCATAGCTCAGGCCTGTGCAGGCCGCGATCACTGCAGCTATCAGGAAAGATAACCATATAGAATTGCCTGTGATGCCTGCGGCCTTGCCTATGATGACATAGATGCCCGCACCGATTATGACTCCCAGAATATATGCAGTAGTCCCGAACAGGCCGATGTCACGTTTGAGCTTGAGCAGTAGATTCACCTCTTGTGAAGAATCAGTGTGTACTTTTGTTTAAAAGGTTTGTCTTTTTACCTGTCTACCTATCCAAAGAAAGTCAGCCCTATCATTATTGCCATACCGAGAATCAATGAGGTCACCTGGATGAATGATATCGGTGCAGAGCATTCCTTGTGCATCTCAGGGATCAGGTCAGAGCCTGCGATGTAGAGGAAACCACCTGCAGTGAACGGGACAAGGAATTCTGCGAACCAGCCGAAACGCAATCCGATGGTCAGGGCGATGATGACTCCGATGATTGCAGACAATGCCGAAAGGAAATTATACATCAATGCCTTTGACTTGGTGTATCCTGCGTGGAGAAGGACTCCAAAATCTCCTATCTCCTGAGGCACTTCGTGGAACAATATTGCGATGGTAGTAGATATGCCGAGCGGGATGTTGGCAAGATACGCACCACCTATCAGCATACCATCAATGAGGTTATGGAATGCATCACCCACGAGGTTCATGATACCTAAAGGGTGAGGATGACTCTTTGTTGTTGGCACGTGGCAATGACGCCAGTGTATCACCTTCTCAAGCAGGAAAAATAATACTATGCCGAGCATCACATATGCTGACACCATCATCATAGGTGTATTCTCTGCAGCTTCAGGTATCAGATGGAAGAACGCACCGCCGAAAAGGCTGCCGGCTGCGAAGCTCACAAGGAAAAGAAGGACCTTACGGAGCAGCTTATCTTTCAGCCCAAGAGTGATTATGCCAACGAGAGAGACAATACTTACTATGATCACGCTTCCAAGAGAATATATCCATACAGTCGCACTCATATTAACTCTTGAGCATCAAGAAATTGTATTTAAGTGTTTTGTTTAGATGGCGAGTTTTTGTCATCTGTCGTGGTATTGAGAGTCTCCTCAAGTCTCGATTGCATGCTGTATTCAGATTTGAAAGCAGGGAGCACTCTTGAAGAAAGCTCAATTACCCAATAGGCCATCTTGTATATGCCTTCAGGGTGTTTTAACATCTTTGGAAGGTGAGCATCTCTGAATCCTTTGTTCTGTTCTATTAAGTTGGTAAGTCTTTCTATCTTAGCGCGTGTTTCAGCAGTCTCTTTCATGTGCATATGATCCTGATATTCTTTGTAGAGTCTCTTTGTCCTATGTGCCTGTGTCATCTTTTCTACTATAGGTATTCCTGCGCTGACCAGGAACGCTGCAAACATCTCAAGACTGACAATACCTATTGCTGCAGGAATCGTGACATCATACCAGGGAAGCATACCTATGGCTACAGGAAGACCTGCACCAACACCTTTTGCTACTAATGCTCGTGCATTCCAGTTGAACAATAAATAATCGCGTGTACCTCTAGAGCTGTCATTCTGCAGATTACGTATCATGCCGTTGAACTCGCGTTTTATGATCTTGTGCTCAAGCTTCCTGCGCCTGTCTGCACTGATGGTCATATCTTCAAGTTCTGAGATGTTACGTGGATTCAGGAACCTGCTGCCTATGCAGAAGTTCCTGTCCTTGAAAGCGCGCATATATCCATAAGAATTTTCAACAGGTACTGTAGCAGCAGTGAACTGGTGTCCTGCCCGCAGCGGGTTGTGCGCGTCAGAACCTGCGCAGAGATATTTCTTACGTTCTTTTGCGATCTGCCAGACAGCTAAATTACCATGCTGCTCATCACCATTCAGTTCAAGAATATCAAAAGCGTCCACAAGGTCATCAATATCTTTCCCTGTCAAGGTGTTATGTGTGTCACCCTGCCAGAACAGATGATTCAATGCGACCTCTACACCGATATTCCTGCATTCTTCAAGATAATGGACCACTCCTCGTCCTGCATACTCTGCAAGATGTGCATTCAGCTCAAGCACTTCAGCATCAGAAGAAGGATGGGTCACATCGCCAGGATAATCAAGACCCCATTCACCTACATGGATGATAGGTCCAGGGGAATAGCCAAGACCCATAGTCCGTTCATTGTTGATGAATACAGTATCACTTCCGAACTTACGGCGAAGCTCAAGGGCGCGTATGACTGAATCATGGTTTGAAAGAGGTGTCAAGCCCATACATCTCTTCAGCAGGGTCTTGCGAGCCTTCTTGATCGACATGTAGCTCTCCTGTGCTCCAAGTATCTCAGGGACCCTGTGAGGGACGTAGTTAGAGTCTGATGCGTGCACGTGTCCATCTACCTTGCACAGATCCTTAAGACTATAGAGAACTACATTTCCATCTCTCAACTGATAACCGAAATCCCCCATTCTCAACACTAAAAAATAAGCAGTGAGTCTATTTAAATGCTTTTCCGGGAATTTTTAGCGGGTTTATAAAAAGATATAAAAAGACCCGTCACTTGGTATCTCCAAGAGGTGAACTATGCAAGAAGCGATGTTCTATGAGACATTGGACAAGATGAAGGTACAGTGTCACCTATGCCCTCATGAGTGCATAATACTGCATGGTAAGAGAGGAAATTGTCATGTCCGTGAGAATAGGCTTGGAAAGCTGTATTCAGTAGTGTATGGAAAGCTCTGCACCGCAACAGCAGACCCTATAGAGAAGAAACCACTCTACCATTTCATGCCAGGGACGCAGACATATTCGATTGCCACAGCAGGATGCAACCTGCACTGCAAGTCCTGCCAGAACTGGCAGATATCACAGCGTGGGCCAGAAGATGTAGAATGCTATGATGTAGCGCCTCATGAGGTTGTCGAGAATGCCATAAGGGCAGGATGCAAGTCGATCGCATATACTTATGTCGAGCCTGCGATATTCTATGAGTTCATGCTCGCCACTGCAAAACTGGCGCATAAGGCAGGCCTGAAAAATGTGATGGTGAGCAATGGTTATCTCAACCCGAAGCCTGCCAAGCAACTGTATAAACACATGGATGCCATAAATTTTGACCTGAAGGCATTCACAGACACATTTTACGTGCAGCAGTGCGGAGGACACATAAAGCCTGTCCTGGAGTCAATAAAGACTGCGTATAAGATGGGTGTGTGGGTCGAGTTGACAACATTGATAATACCTGATCTCAATGATTCAATGGCGCTCATAAAGAAAGAGTGTGAATGGATAAGACGTGAACTCAGTGCTGACATACCTCTCCACTTCTCACGGTTCTTCCCATACTATAAGCTGAACCATCTCAGACCTACAAGCCCAGACACGCTCGAGAATGCGTATGAGACCGCAAAGTCTGCAGGGTTGAAGTACGTGTACCTTGGCAATGTCGAGACGGATGGTCGAGGGGATACTTCCTGTCCTAAGTGTGGCAAGAAATTGATCGATAGGAGTGCACACTTCGGATTGAAGTCCATGAAAGTCAAGGACGGTAAGTGCAGTCATTGCAGTGCAAAAATCCCTGGTGTGTTTGAGAACGGAAAAAGAAAGAATAAAAAATGATGTTGTCGGTCTCTATCTTTAAGGTATTGTCACGAAGAACTGTATAGGATTGTCATATTCTGCCAGATTATTGCTGGCGTCGTCCGGATCCCTATACGCGACGACGACCTTGAACATGTAAGTCCCACGTTCTGTAGCCTTAGGCACAGTGACCCCTACAAGGTACTTGCCTTTCTCATTCTTCTCAAGCTCCAGCTTGGTCAGGGGAATCGAAAGCCAGTCAGCGGTGTTGATCGTTATTGAGGTCTTATCCCTCCTGAACGCGCCATTCGGCTGGACAGTCATTATGTACTCGCCATTGAACTGTGCCAGCACACCTATGCCGAAAGTGTCGAACTTGTTCCTCTTGATATCCTTCTGGCTTATCGGTATGACAACCGGACTTCCGGAGTCAAGCAGCTTTTCTATCTGTCGCTCTGTCTGTGAGTCAAGACTGCCTTTGACCTTTTCAGCATGCATGAAGAACTTGGACGCGAAGGTCAATCCTCCAGCGAAAACAGCCATCCCCATCACAAGCATGACTATGAAATTGATGGAAAGCTCCATAGCTCTCTTATTTTTAGGTCGCATCTTAATCGATCAAAAACCTCAATCATTCTTGACGTTACAGACGAATGCCTGTATAACTAATAAAGAAAAAAAATTAGTCTATGCCAGTATCTCGTACTCCCTCACGATCAGCATCATGAAGAGCACCAGGATGACAATACCTGAGATCCCCCAAGCGATTGCGGGTCCCCAGTCATCATTGATAGCTCCCAGAAAGACTGCGTAGCCGAGCACGACGAAACCAAGCCATAAGAACTTGTCTAGGACAAGCTTCATGATCTGGAATTCCTGGTCTTGAGTAAGCCTTTTCTTAACTTTTGCTTTAGCCATTTAACATCACCTTTTACCTGATAACAACGACAATCTGCTTGCTCTCTTTGCTGCCGCTCTCATCTTCGAATTTTATCTGGCAGATCCTGGTCTCGCTCTGGGATACCATATCCTTAGCGATTATGAACTTGAATCCCTTATCCTCACCAGGTTCAATCTCCTGAGGTGATGAAGTGGTAGTAAACTCTGCTGCTTTAGTTCCAGTGGGACAGTGTAATTCTCCCGAAACCTCGCCATCGAAATTGTCGTTGTACGCATTGACACTGAACACGAACTGCTTGTTCTTTATTATGGTCAGTTCGTCGGTCGGCAGGACGATCTTATCGTCTGCTGTTGCAGGGATGTCAGGTTCTGGTACTGTCAGCTTGCTGGACAGTTTACCAAACATTCCTTTTGTAAACGCGAGACCCAATCCAAGCATTGTAATCGCTAGAACAAGGATGACAATCGCGTTGATAGAAAGACTCAAGCTTCCCTTCTTTTTCATAATGATTCACCTCTAATTTCCCTGGCAGTGTGTAATACTCTTGAATAGTCCCAAGGAAAGGACTATAATCAAGTCGTTTAAAAGGGTAATGACGACTTTTGTTTATAAATTTTGTGGTGGGGTGAGTTCTGATCAGATATTAAGAGTGCTTGGTGCTATAATGCGACTGTAGTGTCCATAGTATATAAAGAGATGATCTATAAATTGCATATATATTTGTACTGAAAACACGGGAAAATGGCTATCTCTTGACAATACTGTCCTTACTGTATTTTGTTCTCAGTCACTACTTTATAGGTAGAATGATGTTTTTTAAAGAAGAATTACTCTGTGTGTAAAACATTATATTTGATTGATATGAGGTGAAAACATGATTAGGGATAAGAAAGCAGAGAATGGCCCATTAGCTATGATAAGTATAGTTGCAATAGTGGGTATAGTTGGTATTGTAGGACTCTTAATTTTACTTATAGGTGGAGGACCTGGAGATGTAACTGGTGCAGCAACTGCGGAAGGCGGTGCCACTAAAGTCAATGCAGGGCAATGTATGAAAGCTTGTTTGAATGTCCCTGGAAGTGCTGCGACGGAATTTGATGGTAGGAATAGCGCAGTACAGGCATGCAAATTATCTTGCAATGAATTTGAACACTATGGTGAATGTGCATTACATTCAGACAACTGTTGTGTTCCAGGAACAGATGATCCTGATTGTGGACCAAATAATGAACCTGAGGAACCTGAGGAACCTGAGGAACCTGTAGAAACCGGTTTTACAAGCAGTATCACGGGATTAACGTATGCAAGCGAGCAGGAAGGAGTCATGACACAACCAGCTGCAGTTGCTTACTGCGATGCTCTGGTGAAATTCGGAGTAGATGATTGGCGCATCCCAACATTTGAAGAGCTAGAACCAGAATGTGCTGATGGTATGCCTCCTGAAGGAATGGTAAATGGATTCATGATCTGGACGACAACTGTAGGTCCATATGGTGGCTGGAAAATCTTTGCAGACAGACCATGGGGATATTGTGGAGGATCTGAACATAATCCACCGATGGATGCACTTGCAACTACCTGTGTCCGAGGCTAAATTTTTTCATTTTTTTCATTTTTTTCAGTGTCAAGAACCGAACTTCAGCACCATCCATTTCTTGAATACGCCGATTCGAATACACACTTAAACAGATCTATCTTCCAGGAAGCAATCTCAAGCGCGGAGACGACATCTTTTATTACCTGGTTGATTGTGGTGGGAGAAAGGCACTTCTTGTATTTCTGGATGGCCAAATGCGCTCTGATGATGAGCAGATCAAAATTAAAGGGATATCATTTATGATCAAGAATTAGTGTGGCTCTGATTTTCCGCTTTGATGTGGCCCATTTTCCGATTTTAGGCGTCTATGCTTCGAATTTTCCTGCCCCAAATCGAATCAGTAGTAAACTTTATAAGTCACCTATTTTCCTAGACCATCAATAGGATACGTATCAGACGAATCGTATTGAACATGATGAATTCGGGTGCTAC
>JAUVBP010000025.1 GCA_030591125.1 Candidatus Woesearchaeota archaeon
AATTCCTCGATGAGCGCTTCAAGCTTATCGACCCGCAGGAAATACCTGTTTCCCTCATGGATCACTATGCCTGCATCCTTCAGCTTATTGATGTGGTGCACGACTGTCCCGCGTGTAAGCGTCAGCCTATAGGCCAACTCATCACTGCTGATAGGCCGTTTCTGCTTTGCTGCTTTCAATAGTTCAATAAACACCCTGAAGCAGCACTTGTCCTTGTCGCGCATATTGAATAATCCAAGAGAATTCCCTAGGAACTGGAGGTCATCATTGACATTATGTTCTGTAGGTTTGCGTATTTTTACTATGGTTATCTTCTGATGGATAAAGGTCATATCTGCTCTTTTAGCAAGTTGTCGTTCAGGTATATAAATCTTAACCAAAACCTTTATATATAAGCGGACTTTACATACTTCTCGTTGACTTTAAGTCAACCAAAATAAGGGGGTTTTTGTATGTCTGACAATCCTAAAGATGACAAAAAGGCGCAAGAAGTGAAGAAAGAGATCAAGAAGCATCAGAAAGAAGAGAAGAAAGCGTCCAAGACTGATGAGAACGCTGCAAAGATAGAAGAGCTCACTGATGACCTCCAGCGTGTACAGGCAGATTTTGAGAACTATAAGAAACGTGTCGATAGGGAGTCTGCACATTTCAGAGAATACGCATGCTCAGATATGCTGAAAAAGCTGCTTGCAGTGCTTGACTCTTTTGAGATGGCGCTGAAGAACACTGATGATCCTGAGGAGTTCATCAAGGGTGTTGAGCTGATATATTCACAATTATATACTGCCCTAAAAGATGAGGGCCTTGAGCACATAGAGGCAGAAGGGAAGAGGCTTGACCCTCATATCCATGATGTCATGCTCTCTGAGAAGTCTGAAGAGCCTGAAGATACCATACTAGAGGAGCTCCAGAAAGGTTACACTCTCAAAGGTGCCGTACTGCGCCATTCGAAAGTCAAGGTAGCAAAAAGGTGATTGATATCGTACTGAAAAAAGATACTCCATTGAAAGACGTGTTGGAGATTGGCGGTGACTGCGACAAGTGCGGCAAGTGCTGCTCTTACGGCTCTGGTTTCATGCTCGAGTCTGAGGTCGCGAAGATAGCCAATTTCCTCAGGATACCTACAGATAAGTTCAGGAAGGATTTTCTTGAGGAGACTGAGATTTTCCATACAAATCTATTCAAGATCAGGCCGATGAAGAAGGATGGCAAGCCATATGGTCCCTGCATGCTGCTGGAGAACAGCAAGTGCAGGATACATGAAGTCAAGCCCTTGCATTGTAGGGTGGGAAATTGCAGCGATCATGGCGACGACCTTCACACATGGTTCATCGTCAACCACTGCCTCAACATATACGATCCTGAATCGATAAGGCAGTACGCATCTTACCTCGAGACAGGAGGTCGGGTGATTCAGGGCGCAGAGCTTGATGTCTTGTTCCCTGACAAGAGCAAGCTCAAGAGCATACTCAACTATGAACGCTTCAGGTGAAGCAAGAACAAAGGTGAATCCGATGGAACAGAACAAGATTAACATTTCAGTCGACGATGGCGATGCTTTCTTTTGCCATGAGATGTCGATCAACTATAACCCTATGCAGCTGATATTCGATTTCAAATCAGTTACACCAAGGGTGGACATGCGGTCCAAGCAGGGTCCATCGATAAAAGTGAAGCATAATGTCGTGATGCTGGATCCGTTCCATGCAAAGCAGATGCTCCAGCTCCTGAACAAGGTCGTAGTGGACTACGAGAAGGATTTTGGAGAGATAAAGAAACCTGAGGCGATCGAGAGGATGGAACAGAAGATAAAAGACAAACAGGCACACCCTGATCCGAAGACAGTCTCGACCCCGACATATTTCGGATGAGGAGATGGTTGAGTGCGAAAAAAGAAGGCGATAAGTTAGATAATAAATGATGATACAAAAACAGACACGGAGGCAGCACAAACAGCAAGCTGTTTGTTGGTCTCAAAAAACAAGTTTTTGGAGGTAAATAAAATGTCAAAGATAATCGGAATCGATCTGGGAACATCAAATTCAGCTGCAGCATTCTTGGAGGCAGGACGGCCTAAGATAATACCGTCTGCTGAAGGTGCTACGCAGTATGGTAAGGCGTTCCCGAGCGTAGTTGCTTTCACTAAAGAGCATCAGATGCTCGTAGGTGAGCCTGCAAGGAGGCAGGCAGTCTCAAATCCTGACGGCACGATAAGTGCTGCCAAGAGGAAGATGGGGACGAGCTTCAAGTACAACATCAACAGCAAAGAGTACACTCCACAGCAGATATCTGCATTCATACTGCAGAAGATCAAGAAGGATGCTGAAGAGTTCCTGGGAGAGAAGGTTGAGAAGGCAGTGGTGACTGTCCCTGCTTATTTCGATGACAATCAGAGGCAGGCTACAAAGGACGCAGGCACTATTGCAGGTCTTGAGGTCGTGAGGATAATAAACGAGCCTACTGCAGCATCGCTTTCGTATGGTCTTGACAAGTCTGACCAGGAGCACAAGATACTTGTGTTCGACTTCGGCGGTGGTACTCTTGACGTGACAATCATGGAGTTCGGCGAAGGTGTGTTCGAGGTAAAGTCAACCTCTGGAGATACTCAGCTTGGTGGCACGGACATGGACAAGATGATCGTCGATTGGCTGGTATCAGAGTTCAAGACTTCTGAAGGTATTGAATTGAGTTCAGACTCTACAGCGATGGAGCGTCTTAGGGAAGCTGCTGAGAAGGCAAAGATAGAGCTCTCTACGACAGTGGAGACTGACATAAATCTTCCTTTCATCAGCGCAAATGACAAAGGTCCTAAACATCTTCTCATAAAACTCAAGAGGGCCAAGCTTGAGGAGCTTGTGGGCAGCACGATTGAGAAATGCAGGCACCCTATAGAGCAGGCGATTGCAGATGCTAAGCTTAAACCTGCAGATATTGACAAGATAATCATGGTAGGTGGTCCTACAAGGATGCCCGTGGTCAAGAAGTTTGTTGAAGGTCTTATAGGTAAGACTGCAGAAGGAGGAGTGGACCCTATGGAGTGTGTGGCGATGGGTACAGCGATCCAGGGAGGGGTCCTTTCAGGTGATGTGAAGGATGTTCTTCTGTTGGATGTGACTCCTTTGAGCCTTGGTATAGAGACTCTTGGAGGTATCTTGACCAAGCTTATAGATAGGAACACCACTATCCCTACAAAGAAGTCGCAGATATTCTCTACTGCTGCTGACAATCAGCCTGCAGTGACGATCCGTGTCTTCCAGGGCGAGCGTCCTATGGCGGTTGACAACAAGCTGTTGGGGAACTTCGACCTTGTCGGGTTGCCACCTGCACCGAGAGGTGTACCTCAGATTGAAGTCACCTTCGATATTGATGCCAATGGCATCCTGAATGTATCTGCAAAAGACATCGGTACAGGCAAGCAGCAGGCGATGACCATTACCGCGCCGAATAAGCTTGACGATGATGCTGTCAGTAAGATGAGACAGGAAGCAGAATCTCATGCAGAAGAGGACAAGAAGCGGAAGGAAGAGGTTGAGATAATCAACAAGGCAGACACGCTTGTGTATTCATCTGAGAAGACTATGAAGGACATGGAAGGCAAGGTGTCTGAGGACAAGTTGAAACCTCTTAAGGCAGAGATAGCTGAGATCAAGAAGCTTCTTGAGCCTGAGCAGAAGGATGTCGAGACCATAAAGAAGAAGCTTGAGGAGCTTGAGAAGCTTGCTGGCGATGCTGCGACTGAGATGTATCAGAAGGCTCAGAAAGAGCATGCCGAGAAGCAGGCCAAGGAAGGCAAAGCTCCTGAAGGCGACGCAGCGAAAGGCAAGGACGAGAAGGTCGTCGATGCTGACTACGAAGTCGAAGACGAGAAGAAGAAGGAAGATAAGAAGTCTGACGACAAGAAACCTGAAGAGCCTAAAGCAGAGGAGAAATGATTTTTTGATTTTTTATTATCTTTTTAATTTATGTTAATCGGTTCAACAGGATGATCACATGATGGAATCGCGCATTCCCACAGAACAGGAATGCCTCGAGCTCATGGCCGAGGTCGGGTTAGCTACAGCTGTGGTTCAGCATAGCATCCTTGTCAAGAACCTTGCTCTTAAGCTGGCTGATGATGTTGAGAAGCGAGGGATAAGTATCAACAGGCCTCTTCTTTCTGCTGCTGCTCTGCTCCATGACATAATGAAGCTTGATGCAGAGGTGTGTCATGGTATTGAGGGTGGAGAGTTCTTGAGGAACAGAGGGTTCCCTGAGGTCGCAAAGGTGATTGAGACCCATTGTCTCATCAATCTTGATGATCAGTATTACGTCCCGCAGACTCCTGAGGAGAAACTGTTGATGTATTCTGATCTGAGGGTCAACGCAGGTGGTGTCGTTTCATTATCTGAACGTTTTGATTACATAAGGGAACGCTACAGACCGAAGAACCAGTCTAAGTTCCAGGAGTATATAGCTTTCGCCAAGCAGCTGGAGCAGGAGATGTTCGGGAAAAAGGATGAGTGATGACTATGGCAAAGGATTACTATAAGACACTGGGAGTTGAGAAGAACGCTTCACGGGATGAGATCAAGAAAGCCTATAAGCGCTTGGCAAAGAAATTACATCCTGACATCAATAAGGAGATAGGGTCAGCTGAGAAGTTCAAGGAAGTGAACGAGGCTGCAGCAGTATTGGGTGATGACCAGAAGCGGTCCCATTATGATCAGTTCGGGACTGCTGACTTCGGTGCAGGTGGCCCTGGTGCTGGCTTTGACTTCAATGATTTTGGCGGTCGTGGTTTTGATTTCGGCGACATCTTTGAGAGCCTGTTCACCGGAGGCGGTTTTGGAGGCTTCGGAGGTGGCGGAAGACGCGGGCCACGTAGAGGCTCTGACCTGAGATATGATATTGAAGTCGACCTTGAGGTTGCAGTCAGCGGTGCTGAGAAGCACATAACCATCCCGAGATACGAGACCTGCACCAAATGCAAGGGAACTGGTGCAGAATCTGATTCTGACATACAGTCCTGTCCTGAGTGTGGTGGAAGGGGCACAGTGATAAAGACACAACGCACACCTTTTGGGATGTTCCAGACATCTTCTACATGCAGGCGGTGTCGTGGTGAAGGTCAGGAGATAACAAAACATTGTTCTGTATGTGATGGTGCAGGCCGTGTTGAACAGGAACGTAAGATAAAGGTTGACATACCTTCAGGTGTCAGCACAGGGACCACTCTTAGGCTGGGTGGCCAGGGTGAGGCTGGTGAGAAGGGTGCAAGGGAAGGAGACCTTTACGTTGTAGTGCATGTCAATCATCATAAGATATTCGACCGTAAAGGGAATGACCTTTACATGGAAGTGCCTTTATCCTTCATGACTGCGGTGATGGGAGACAGTATAGAGGTCCCTACTATAGATGGTCAGGCCAAACTGAAGATACCTGCAGGGACACAATCCAACACTCTTTTCAAGATGCGTGGTAAAGGTGTGCCTGATCTGCAGGGGTCAGGGACTGGTGATCAGTATGTGCGTGTCGTTGTCCATACTCCTGAGAGTCTCAATGCAAAGCAGAAGAAAGCGATGAAGGATCTCTCAAAGGCTATGGGTGACAAGATGGCTCCCAAGAAAGGTTTTTTTGAGAAAGTGAAAGAAAGATTTGTATGAGCTTCGCTTTTGCTCAGGCTCATGCTACAAGTACGGGCTGCCCGTTCTCATCGAGTCTTATGTTCTTGTTGGTGGGCCATTCTCCAAGATAGTGCTCAAAGAATATCCAATACCCATCGACTCCTTTGACAGTGAAGTTTCCTGGAGGGACAATCTCTGATTTTCTTGTATTGTAGACCATGACATCCTCGAACAGTATGGTCCTCTTGGATCCATCGTCCTGTTTGATGAGGATCTTCAGAGGAAATCCGTAATACTCCTGTAGCCAAACCCTTGCTTCATTGCCTTCAAAGTTGGCGCTGAACACTTTCGTGTATTGGTTGCCTATCATCTCTTCCTTGACATACGCTCCATTGAATGTTCTGGTGAGGTATTCATATATATCATAGATGTAATATTCATCATAATCGACTTTCTCTACCTCTTTGTCGATGTTCGGCCTTGGGCATAGCTCTCTGCTGCAGTGTGATAGCGCAGTCTTTGTCACGCGGTCCATTATTATCTCATCATACACTTCTCCTGTCTTGTGCTTCTCTGGTCCGGGGAGTGTTATCTTCACGAACCTTCCGAACACTTCATACAGGTATGTCTCTTCACCTATCTGGGTGTCGCTGAACTTGTATGTGAATGATCCTATCGCGCTCGCTCTTCTCAACAGTTCGCGGTACTCTGTTATGTTGGTGGTCTCTCCTCTTTTAGTTTCTATATCCTGATAAGGTTCTCCGGTTATAGGGTTTATCTCAGGGCCTTCTTCAGCTGAAGGGGTATCTGGAGTATCTGTTGTTGTCTGCTGGCAGCCGACTATCAGAAGAAGGCATGCGGACAGTATGATTCCGAGCAATATCGTTCGCTTCATTGTGGCTCGTCAATCCTCTGTCCATGTATAAATACATTTCCATGACTTTAAAAACGTTCAAAGCAAGCCCGCACCCAGATATAAATACCCTGAATCTTTTTTTAAGCAATGATCCGAAGCGCATTCATCTTTCTTGGATGTATTGACACAATTATTGTTGGGGTGTGTGCTTGCCGATATTTTATGACTTCAACACCATCGTTCCGAAGATTCCACACCTCAATCTCAGATTTTCGTTTGAAAGGTTTGTTTCACTGGAAGGTCAAAAAGATAGAAAAAGAGCGCGGAATCGCAAGAAGTTGTGCAATCGATGTCATTTTAGGTGATGACGCAATCTCTCTGTGGCAGAACTACAAGGTGACAGGTGATGGAGAGTGTCTCAATTTTCTCGTCGAGTACAATACTGAAGATGCAGTGGACCTCAATCCATTGGCAGAGTCTGTTTCAGCAGAGATGCGAAAAAGATTTGTCGATGTGTTCATGGATGTGCGTTTATGATTATTTTCTTCACTGTGCTGTGATGTTTTCGCGTGATGAACATTTTACAATTTTTTGTGTTTTTTTGCTTCTTGCGCTGTCTTTTGCATCATCACATGCAAAGTTTCTGATTTTCTGATTTTCTCGTCGAGAAAAACGCACGTAGTTTTCGTAATTTTTTTCCCTCTCCTGAGTTTTTTTGTGTTTTCACATATTTTTTTCTTTAAAAACCGTAACCTTTATATACTAAAATACGCATAATTACTGTTAATTGTTAGTCTAAGCGCGTTAAACGTGCTTTTACTGGCAGAACGAGGTGAGTGTTTTGGCAAAAAAGAAAGCTACAAGAAAAAAGGCAACCCGTAAAAAGGTCGCTAAAAAGAAGCCGGCTAAAAAGAAGAAAGCTGTGAAGAAGAAAGCAGCAAAGAAAAAGCCAGCTAAGAAGAAGAAAGCTGTAAAGAAGAAAGCAGTTAAGAAGAAAGCAGCAAAGAAAAGGCCAGCTAAGAAAAAGAAGGCTAAAAAGAAAGCTGTCAAGAAGAAGGCAGTGAAGAAAAAGCCAGCTAAGAAAAAGAAGGCTAAGAAAAAGCCAGCTAAGAAGAAGAAAGCTGCAAAGAAGAAATAATTGAGCCCAGGCTCTATTATGCCAAAAAGCCTAGCTTTTTGAGCATAAATAAATTCTAGGGTTTTTTTTTGTTTACCCGACCCCTCAAAGCATGGTCGGGCATTATTTTTATCTGATTCTCGCCGAAAGGCTGTAAATACGGCGATATCAGGCAGTCTGTACTGCTAGAAGTCTGCCAATCCTTTCTGTGAAGGGTCTTTCTTGGCTTTTTTATCGGGTTTTGGTTTGATCTTACTTATATCTGCATCTTTTGGCAGTATCTGCGGGCCTGCATACTCCCTCTGCGCTTCAGAGAACAGAGGTACGCCATATACTCCATCATATCCTGGCTTTAGCTGTATCTTACCTTCCCTATTGAGCAGTATGGCATCTGCCATCTTATCTGATGTCACTTGCTTCAACACATCAAGCGGGGTGTTCAGCAATATGTCCATCTCACTCCCGAGTTTCGTAATCTTTCCGTATTCTTCCCATATCTTTTTTGTGGCGATACCTTTTCCATAGATGTTCGCTACAAGTTCTGATAATGGTATTATCTTGTAGAATGGTGGTGCTCCTTCGCGCTTGTACCCTTCAGGTCTGTCTGCAAGCTCTTCAACCCTGTGGTGCACTCCGATAGTCATCGGTCTTTTGCACTTAGGACATATCTTGTTCACTTTTATTGATTCTGTAGGGTTCATGCATACATTGCAGTTGCGATGTCCGTCTTCGTGGTATTTTCCATATACAGGATCCACTTCAACAGTTCCTGCAAGTCCTTCACCAGTCCTTATGGCATCCAGCACGCGCTTGTACGTCAGGTCTTTACAGCCTAAGTCCAGCAGTGTAGACTCTCTCCCGATCCTCCATGGCCAATATGAATGGAGATCTGAGAATGATACTATCTGCATCTTGTCAAGCTGGCTGAGTCTCCAGTTCATCGGAGGGTCGCTGCTCAATCCCGTCTCTATCGCGTGTATGTTCTTCAGCTGGTCACCGAACGCTTCTTTGATTGTATCGAATCCTGATTTGGAGCCGAAGAGTGAGAACCAGGGAGTCCAGATGTGTGCAGGTATCACTTCTGTATCTTTGCTTATGTTGTTGAGCATCTCTGTGAACTCGATGCATGATATCTTGAATATCGGCCTGCCATCATAATCCACTCTGCCGCGTTTCTTCAGTTCATCAGTTATCTGATCGACAACATCAAGGCTCGGTGCAAGAACGACGTTATGCACGCGCCGGCCTTTATCTCCCTGAGTATACACAAGTGATATCTCTGTCTGCAGCACGAACGGATATCCTGTTGCAGTCCGATACACTCCATCGCCATGCTCATCAGAAAGTTGCGACTTCAATTCCTTTATCCATTCAGGATGTGTGAAGTCTCCAGTGCCAAGGACATCTACACCTTTCAATCGTGCATACTTCTCAAGGTTCTTGAGATCCAGATTGGTGCTGCAACCCCTTGAATGTTTCGAGTGTACGTGAAGGTCTACTATTGTGTTCATACCCTCCCCGAACTATGTAGGGTATAAAAATGTGTTGGAACACTGGCATCGACAATTTATTATACTCCTTTCACTATAAGATATGTGATGGATTTCGATACGTTCTTCAGGCCGACCAAGGATAAGCTTCTGATACTGCTGGTGTTGGTGCTGTTCGTCCCTTCGCCAGGTCATATCAGTATATTCGTATTCGGTTTCTTCCCTGCCATCATAACTTTTCTGTCTCTCTCGAATGAGATTGGGATGTTAGGTCTGGTACCTCTTATGAATATTGTCAGGGTCTTCATATTCTCTTTATTGTTGTTAGGGGCGCATTACCTGCTGACTTGCGTCATGCATAAGTTATTTGACAGGAAGACTATCTGGTTGATCCTCGGGTTCCTTATGCTTGCATCACTGCTCGACATATATCTGGTAGTCGACTGGTACACCCAGAACTGGGTCAATATATTTGGTGTATTGGAGCTCCCGGTATTTCTTGGTGGGTGGTGATCCTAAGGATCCGTTGTTTGCACACTCACTGCATCGGCCTGTGATTCAATTGCACGAACGGCTGAAGATAAGCTATCTCTATCACCATGTTCCTTCCGCCGGTGAACCTGCCGCCATCACCGATATATTTCAGTGGCTCTGCATCAGTTATCTCGACGCGTTTCGCAGCTATGTCTGCAACTCCTCTTATGTTCAGGCTGCGGTTGAAGTAGAAGTTCGGCAGTTTCTTTGCTACATCCAGTATCTTGAGGTTCCCTACAAGGAGATGGAAGTGATAGTCGCTGGCATCGAGAAGCTCTTTTCTCTCCGGTACTGTCGCGTGGAAGAATGCCTTGAACTGTTTCGGCTTCCTTGGCATCTTGTTGAACGGCTTTATCCCATATAGGTTTGCGTTCATCGTGCCTATTGCCATTGCGTTCCGATTATATTCTTTACCGACGATCGTCGTCCCGTCTGCTTTCACTTCCCCTTCAGAGTCCTGGACAAGCCTGTCGATGTATCTGTTCTTGTATATCTTTCCTACGCTACGATCACGAGGGAGTACCTTATCAAGTATTGTGGATAATCCTGCTCTTGCGATGAGTTTGAGTGAGTCCATCGGACCAACTACTCCTCCGCGATCTTTTGGGCCATAATATTCCTGGAACACATTGTATACCAGGCTGTCTCCATATAATGTCAGGAGCTGGACATTGTCTATGTCTGGGTCGTCTTTGTCATACACCATGAGGACTGGCACATATATCCTCCTGAATGCTCTTGTTCCGAACTCTGAGTATTTCTGTATTGCATCATCAAGGTTCTCTGCCATTATCTCTATATCTGATTTCATGTCAAGGGTATTGCCGTAAGTGTTGACTGTCCCTTTCATGCGCTGGAATGCTGCCGGAAGGACAAGTCCAGTATCTGGATCAAGTGCCATGCTGTTCAACACCCTTCCGAATT
>JAUVBP010000165.1 GCA_030591125.1 Candidatus Woesearchaeota archaeon
ACAGAGACAAAGGATGAGTTCCTGACCACGATAGGATTCCTCAAAGAGCACAAAGAATATATTGATTTGGTATCGACTTCAATCTTCGGCCTGCAGAAAGGCACACCTATCTACGAGCATCCTGAGGAGTTCTGCATAACAGAGATAATCGAGCACGAGCGTACGGTGCTCGCACCCAGATTAGAGTACGAGGTCAGCAAAGGCCTTTCGCATGACGAAGCGAACCTCCTTCGCCAGCGTCATAAGAAGACTTTGGAGAGCATAAACAACTACCCCAAGACCATGAACTTCTTCAGGGAGCATCTTCTATGCCTATCATAGGCCATCATTATCAGTAACTTTTATAATATATTGCCTCTTATCAGTTTCTAGGTGTTGGGGTCATAGGATGAAGAAAGAAGATATCATATTTTTCCATAGCTGGTTCGATAATTATGTCAAGCCGTTCTGTAGTATTGAAGGAGATATGCTTATGAATATGCTGCAGAAGAGATCACATACCAAACGCGTGTGTGATATGGTGGCTGAGTTAGGCAGTCTTCTCAAGCTTGATGAGCAGAAGATGTTCATTGCAGAGACCATTGCCCTTTTCCATGATGTGGGGAGATTCGAGCAGCTCAGGAGATACAAGACGTATAATGATACTGACTCTGAGAATCATGCGCTTCTTTCAGTCAAGGTCCTTGAGAGGGAAGGTGTCCTTGAATGTCTCTCTTCTGAAGAGCGTAGGCTGGTCACTGCTGCGGTCAGGCAGCATAATGCGTATACGCTTCCGGAAGATATGTCTGGTGATGCACTTTTCTTCAGCAGACTGATACGTGATGCTGACAAGCTTGACATAGTCTGGGTCGAGATTGACTATTTCACCAATAGAGATATGGAACCTAACTCTGCGATGGAGTGGGGTTTTCCTGATACGGGATCGTGTACTCCTGGGTTGATATCTGATATTCTTGCGAACAGGTGTCTGCGTAAGGAAAGATTGAAGACTCAAGATGATATCAAGCTTATGATGTTGGGCTGGGTGTTTGATTTCAACTTCACAGCATCTTTGAAGATCTTCTCGGATCAGAAATATCTGGAGCGACTCATCACATTCCTGCCTGATAATGGTGAGATATCCAAGGTGCGCTCGCATATTGAATCTTTTGTCGCGGATACACTCTCCCAAAAGCTTTAAATATCCCCTCTTTGATTTCTGGCATCAATATTACTTTAGACAATTTTGTTGAGGAGCAGGGCGATGCTAATTCCCGTGAAGATGAGGTTGCGGCGCATTTTGAAGATGTCAACAGGGCGAGTGGATCCTATCAGCAAGGAATAAGAGATTCTTTCGATATTGCTGTAGGGCATGACGGCCATCCTGTGAGAGTATATGGATCTCAGACTGTGGAGAATACAGAGGAGAACTGCATATACGACTGAATTCTTTATTTTTTATTTCTTTTTTTTGGATGCTATATCTATACACAGTATTTTTATATTGGACCATATCACCAGTTCTACATGCAGGATATCAAGTCAGGCAAGTATTTGCATTATAAGGGGAAACAATATGAGGTCATTGGTACTGCGCGTCACAGTGAGACATTAGAGCCTCTTGTTGTCTATCGTGCACTGTACGACTCTGCAGAGTTTGGCGATGGTGCGATATGGACTCGTCCGCTTAAGATGTTCTTGGAGACCATATCTGTTGATGGTAAAGATACTCCGCGCTTCAGACTTATTGAAGAAGATGTCTCATCCAGTGTAGTGACCACCATGCGTGATGCCCAGAAGCTCGTCAAGAGTTTTGCAGAAGGGAACGGGTGGAAGGATCACCCTTGTGTCGACAAGTTCGATCATCTTCACGAGGAGCTCATCGAGATGTCCCGTCATCTCAGATACAAGTCAAAAGAGGAACGCATAGATTACATCAAGAACAACAAGGATATTTTCATGGATGGCATCGGCGACCTTTTCTTTGCTCTCTGCCGTCTCTCGAACCAGCTGGACATAGATATAGAGTCTGCTTTCAATATGGTCAAGGTCAGTATACTGGAGCGTTATGGTAATAAGGGCTCTGAAGATAAAGATAAGCCCTGACCAGATAACCCGAAATCCTTTCGGATTTTCAAGTAAATGTACTAAAAACAATATTCTATTGCATTTTGATAAAAAAAACACGTAATAATTTTATAACCTTCCGTGATATATATTATTGATAGGGTGGTTCAAATATGACTTCGCTAAAGGCAGCATCTAATACTATTGACAATCTATGTGCTTGTGATAGGCCTGTCCTGGAGGACAGGTTTGACATGGTCGCAGAGGGTGACCGCATGGTGGTGTCTGATGATGACATCATAGTGGAATTGGTACCCCCGACTGATGAGTCTCTTTCTGGCTATGAATGCAAGGTGTGCGGCATCTCTCACGAGGCATACTTTAGAGAAGGTGCAGGCATTGAAGAGCAGTGGAAAGAGGAGCTTCTGAGGTTGAATTCTACTCTTGAGGATGAGGTAGTGCAGTGTGAGCATGGTTTCATGATGACCCGGCTATCTCTCCTTGATTACAATGCGAATAAGGATGCCCGTCAGATCAATGCAGCCCATCTTTATTGCCCGGCATGTGATGTGGTGCATGAAGGAAAGTATAAGGTGGTGAGTCAGGGGCATAATTGCAGGGATACTGATGTGATATGTCCTGGCGGCAGGATCATGCCGCGGCAGGTACTTCTGGATTACAGCCGTAAGAAGATACAGGAAGCTATAGTCAGGAATACGCGGACTGAAGTCATAAAGAAGGAAGTATGATCCTGGTTGAGTTTTATGATGACACACGTCCAGTTGTTGAGGGAACTGTAATCTCTTCCGACCTGCATACAGGTCGGGAGGGTTTAGAATTATTTTGAGTGTAGATAGTTACAATATATTATGATTGGTGGTGAAAGCATGTTGGGACAAGATACATCTTTGGACGGATTTTCTGAATACGATTCAGATAGTTTCAAGAGCATTCTTAAAGGGGTGTTCTACTCGCAGGGTTGGGTCGAAGAGTTCATACAGAATTCTCATCATGGTATAGGGCACGGAGAATCTGTCAGGGAAGGTGCAGTCTCACTGGTATGCCTCCTTACAGATGAGGAACGCCAGGAACTTGAGCATGACGGTGAGGAGATAGACAATGATGCTCCGATGGTTGCAGCACTTGCTGCGATGAATATCGCTGCAGTGCTCCATGACTGCGGCAGGATGGATGTCGACGGAAATATGCCTCTGGAGCAGCAGTCACGGCATCATATAATAGGTGCTGAGCGTGCTGGATATCTGTGTGGTGCTTTGGGTGCGGACGATGCAGGCGAAGGTCTTGCATATCACGTGCGTGCAGCGATAATATCCCATGATTATCAGAGCATGAACAACACTCCTGAGATGTTCCCGCCTACGACAATGATCGGAAAGCTTGTACAGGCGGTGGATCAGCTCGCTTGGTTCAATCCTGCTTCAGTCGACAGGACC
>JAUVBP010000063.1 GCA_030591125.1 Candidatus Woesearchaeota archaeon
AGGCACACTGACGCCCACAGAGATGTACAGGGATGTATTGGGATTCGGTCCTGATACTGTCGAACGCCGGTACCCAAGCCCGTTCCCGGAATCAAACAAACTCACGATGATAGTCCCCGAGACGACGACAAAGTTCGCTTCACGTAATCCTGAGATGTACAAGAGGATAGCAGAGATATGCGCAGAGATAACCAACCTCGTGCCAGGCAATTCAGCAGTGTTCTTCCCGAGCTATTACCTGCGCGACCAGGTCTATCCGTTCTTCTCCACAGAATCACAGAAGACCGCATTCCTTGAACAGTCCGAGATGAACAAGGAAGAGAAGGCAGAGTTCCTAGATAAGTTCAAGAAATACAAAGATTCTGGTGCAGTGCTGCTCGGAGTGATGGCAGGCAGTTTCGGAGAAGGGGTCGATCTTCCAGGGGACCTGCTCAAATGTGTAGTTGCGGTCGGGTTGCCATTGCAGCAGCCGAACCTCGAGACAAAAGAGCTGATCAGATATTATGATGACAAGTTCAACAAGGGATGGGACTATGGCTATGTAGGTCCTGCTTTCTCAAAGTGCCTGCAGAGTGCTGGCAGATGTATCCGCAGTGAGACTGACAGAGGAGTAGTCGTGTTCCTGGACGAGAGGTATGTGTGGGCGAATTACTTCAAGCACTTCCCGCGGGACCTCAAGATAAAGACGACACGTTCTTATGCTGATGAGATAAATAAGTTCTTTGGACAGAAGAATAAGACTTTATCAGAAGAATAAGACTTTATCAGAAGAATAAGCACATAAAAATTGAACGATAAATAAGAAGTAAATAAAAAAATTACTCTCTTGAGTTGCTTTTCCTGACAGACTTGATTATCCTACCGACATATTTCAGGTACTCTGCCTGTGCCTTCCGCTGCTTTGCTCGCAAATCTGTCGATGCACGGTCATCATGCGCATCATATGATGTAATGGTCCTATCAGACTGGAACGAATCGGGATGATTGTATAGATCACCCGCAGATGTCGGAGTCCTTAAACCATTGAGCCCCTTATCGATCACTCCCACAGAACGATCGCGAAAGTCTATAGTCAGGACATCACCCTTATCCGGGACACCATCCCTGTTGTTGTCACACAACATCACCTCATAATAAGCACCATCATCTTTTGTCTCCAGCCTGTAGACATCAGCGAACCTATCACCACCTTTACAGTGATAATTCTCCATCTGCCTGCCTTCAGATATCACGAGATTGGCCAGCTTCCTCACTTTCGGATTCATCTTCGCCTCTTTTGCCTCTGCGACTCCGGGTGCAAGTACCATGACTGCCGTGGCTGCCAATGCAGCGTATGCATTGATAGAAGAATTGGAAACGTCTCTGGATGTCCCACCCATCTTTGACTTCTTACGAAGCATAGTTTCAATATCCATCTTTTCGCCCCTCAACAAATGAATTTAAGATCGTATTTGATAGTAACAGGAAATGAGCACATATTTAAATCTTTCGTTTTTTATCACTGCGTAGTGATTACATGAGGCTTCTTCTTATTAGGTATTATAGAGTTTGAGATAGTAGTTTTCAAGCGTCTTAGCACACATAGGACAATATACAGACAGAAGAGAATAAGAGGGGGGGAAAAAGAGAAAAAATTAAAGGTAATACTTGCTCAATCCTTACCAGGCTGTTTCCATTCTCCGACAATCCGCACTCCTCGTGCAGGAGCTTTATCCTCAGGCATGCCGAAATGATTTATGCCGAAAGAATCCCAGTGCTTGCCACCTAGAACAATCGGAAAACCATCAGGGCATCGGACCATGACCTCCCACCTCGCGAGCATAGGCACCTTTCCAGTTACGTACTTGATGACAGATTCTATCTCTCTCTGGTTACGGCATTCCATGATCGCTTCAGTACCTTCCTCGACCCTATAATGAGGGTCCAACTCTTCAGCAGGCTGAGGGAATACTTGCGGATCACGCACATAACAATGACCACCCACAAGTTCATGAGTGTTCTCATACTGAGAATCATAACCCCAATCATGGACGACCCGGTCATCCTTACCATCCACCAGGAATATCCTTGTGCTGGTCATGAGAATGTCGTCAAGATCAGCACTAAATCTAGAGAGCACAGTTGAAGGCCCTAGTGGAGGCATCTTCCGCGACTGGAAGTTCGCATAAAGTCCTGCCATCGTCGCATATAATAACGGTATCGAAGGGAGGCTCCATTCGCCACCCTTTGTCAGCTCTACCCACTCTTCCTGCGTGTGTTTTGCACCACCATCAAGAAGCTCCTTGCTCCACTCAAGATCATACGTGCAGTCAACCCCTTTGACAGCACAATAAACATCAGCTATCCGATAACGGTCTGCTGCCTCTGCCACATGCGCACCAATTCTCATAATATCGCCCCCTGAATGTCTTATAGATCATACCTGAAATAGATGTCTCAAAGATGTCTCAAAGATGTTTCAACTAAACCTAAGAAAAAAGGGTCCTGAGCTGATTTATATGGTTTTTGCTTGTGTAACTATATAGATTAACCCTTAAGACGCCCGAATTAAAGCACTAGACGACCAAGTATACGAAAACCCACACCAGTAGCATAAAGAGTAATATTTATATATTAGTTATGCTATGTATGAGAATTGGGTAAACATTTTTCGGAGCATCGTTGGAGACAACAGGAATAACACAGGACACAGTAGGGAATGACATATGGTAATACTATTCGACCAATTCCATCTGCCAGAAGACGTATTTGAGGTGGTGTTCGCGACAGAACAGCAGGTGATAGTCGGACGGCTTCTCGTCGATGAGTTCAAGCATAATAGTGGCACCCTCGGCAAGACAGAGATGTCCCTGTTCGCCAACTGGCTCCACGAAGGAACTGTGATGGACATCATCGAGGATATCGGCCCTGTGAAGAGGACAAAGAAGGTCCAGATATCATACAACAAGAGACAATTCTACGACAGGATACTGACCCCCATGAGATCCATGGGAATGATAGACTACGACATGTACAAGAAGAAATACCTCATCTCAGACAAGTTCAACAACTCACTGAAGAAGATAGGACTCATGTGGGTACAAGAGGTAAACACACCTCTCAAGGAGGTATGATATCACGCTCATCGGGCTTCTCATCTGACCTACTTTCTTCAAACCACCCCCCAAAACATGGGAAGCCCGAATTTATCTTCATCATTTCCAGGATATGACATGATAGGTGCAGACAATGGATGAGAAAGAGGCACTAGAACTTCTTAAGAAACACTCCAGCGACGATAAATCATATAAGAATGTGCTCGCACATGCTAAAGCAGTGCAGAGGCTGGCAGTCTTCATAGCAGATGACATACTTGAACACCACAAGGACAAAGGGGATGTGCAGATAGCTGTCGATTTCATCAAGTCCGCATGCATACTGCATGACATCGGACGTTTCAAATGCCCACCAGGACCTGATTCTATAAAGCACGGCGTGGTAGGTGCAGATATACTCCGTTCGGAAGGAGTGGATGAACGGTATGCGCATGTATGCGAAAGGCATCTCGGCGCAGGGATATCAAAGGAAGAGGTCGAGAAGAAGAAACTGCCTCTGCCAGTCAAGGATTATCTCCCTGTAAGCATCGAGGAGAAGATCATAGCATATGCAGACACGCTTGTTGCAGGGGATAAGGTTGTCAAGATTGAACACGCAGAGGAGCGGTTCGAGAAAGAGATAGACCCTGAAGCAGGCAAGCGGGTAAGGGCGCTGCATGAAGAGATAGATGACCTGATGAAGAGCAGTGCAGACGAGCTGCATAAGAGCGATGGAGCGGAGCCTGCGAAAGAAACAAAACATTTAAATATAACCTAAATGATAGTTATTATAACCATAATGAAGGTTATTCAATAATGAATCTCATTAAATTCTTGAAAGAAAGCGGAGAAGCGAGGAAAGTATTCGGAGATAGAGAACTCAAGATAATAGAGAAACAACTGCTCGGAGTAGAGCTTACCCAGTCAGAGAAAAACAGGCTTTCCCGAGACATAAGGAAGAAGTTTGAGTTCGCCATCAAGGCCGCAAGGTTCGGAGACGAGCTGCGCCTCAAGAAAGGGTCTGAGATAAAGAAGATCATCGAAGAGACAGTACTGATAATCCTGGCAGACCCACTGCGAAAGAGAATAAAGAGCATACTACTCTACGGCTCTGCAGCAGATAAAAAGCTGCACCTGAATTCAGACATAGACATAGCAGTCAATTTCGGCACGATAGACCTTAAAGAGGTCACGACGTTCAGGAAAAGGGTGTCTGGCAAGGTGAATAAGAGGGTCGATGTGCAGGTCTATAACCGGCTTCCTGCGAAAATCAGGAAAGAGATAGACCTCAAAGGGAGACTACTGCACCCAAGATGAGGATACACGACAAGATAGACGAGATAGAGCAGTACATATCAGAACTGAGAGGGTTCATGCCGGAGAATCTTGAAGAATATATGAAGAGTGCCAAGACAAGAGCCGCATGCGAGAGGTATTTCGAGAAGATCGTAGAAGCCGTAGTCGACGTGGCATTCCAGACCATAAAAGACAACGTGTTGAAGATGCCTGAAGAAGAAAAAGAGGCTTTTGACATCCTCGCTTCCGAAGGGATCATAACAGACAACCTCGCAGAGAGGCTCAAGGACGCGAAAGGGATGCGGAATATAATAGCCCACCAATACGGGAAAGTGGATGACGGAATAGTCTTCAATTCAATCACAAAAGAGCTGGTAAATGATGCAGAAGAGTTCCTCAAGAGCATAAATAAAGCGGCAGGGGCTAAAAACGAAACAAATTAAAGCAAAAGGAACATAAATACATATCAACAGATATGGAGGGTTAGAAATGGGTGATATTGAAAAACTGGATCTTACATTCGAGAAGGTCACCAGGGTGACCAAGGACGGCGATATAGTGCAGGACCTGAAAGAAGGTTATGTATATTTTGAGGCAGGGCTTGATGCCAATGGCAAGAAGATCACAATCCCTAAAAGGGTTAGATTGGATAAGCCCGAGAGGATGCTCAACAAGTTCGTGACAAAGGTCAAGGCGCTCGCAGAAGAGAAATACAAGGAGCAGAAGTACTACGTGGCGAGCAAGACCCCTCCAGGGATAGATGTGCATCTCGTGAACGAGGAAGACGTGAATGATAAGATGCTCCTGGTGTTCCGGGAAGTCGAGCAGTACATGAAGTCAAAGAACGTGGCTGTGATGGCGACGGGATCTGTAGAGTTCTGAGAAGAAACAACAGAGCCAACTGACAAATTTTTTTCTCTTATTCTAATCTTAACGCCAGCGCCCGGGGATAAACTAGCATTTACCGTCAGGTCACAAATCCTTATTGTTGATGTACTAAAAGGCATTCTTCTATATAAATTCAGCGCTCAGAATGATTGAGATTTTGTATGACAAAGTCAATACAAGATTTAAATACTCTTGGCGGCCTCTTCCAGTCTATCTAATATTTCTCTTCCGTTCAGGTTCCACATCCTTTTTGTCAGTCTGGCTCGCTTTAATTTGCAGTATCCTTTGCGCACTTGATAGGTATCACTATCTGCCACATAGTGCATAGGTCCATATTTCTTCTTAAGAGTCTCAATAAACTCTTTTGAGGTATAAGATGGGGTGCTGTACACGATCCTGCAGTTCCTGTAGTCGATCCAAGCCGATTTCCTGTAGTATATGATAGAGGCCTCCTGCGCTTTAAGCCAAGATGTCTCCAGATCACCACATAAGTCGCGTCCTTCATGAAAATCTAACATGTCGTCAATACACAAGCCATTCGCTCCAATATATAATCGTTGAGCAGTATACCTATTGACGAGACCGTGATAATTTCCGCAACCGGTATCCTTGCGTCTTCCTAATACTAGTACCTTGCCTGATTTTTTAGAGGCCTTCTTAACGGCTTTCAGTAGTTTATCGTCTTCAAGTATCATCCTTATGGCTTCATCCACTGACTCCTCAGGTGTTCTCTCCAGTCTTTCATACACTTCATCCGTGAACAGGTTTTGCTTCTTTGCCTTTTTCTTCATCTTTATCTCCCTCCTCAACTCTGTCAATCACCACTAAAAAGGAAAGTCCAAACACTATTTCAATATTACCTACCACTAAAGTAGTAAGTAATAGAAAGATTATTATAGTTCAGAAGCCTACAGAACGTCATGAAACATGATATCCTCCTGGAGATAGGCCTCAACAGGTGGGAGGCGAATGCGTACCTCGCGCTGTTAGAGCTGGGGAGCACGACTACAGGCCCTTTGGCGAAGAAGAGCAGGGTCCCACAATCGAAGATCTACACTGTCCTGGACTCTTTGAGCAATAAGGGCCTCGCCAATCACATCATCAAAGGCAAGACGAAGTATTTCCAGGCAGCAGAACCAAAGAAGATACTTGCCCTGATCAAAGAGAAGGAAAGAGAGGTCGAGAAGCTATTGCCTGAACTGGAAGCGAAACAGATATCAGCCAAAGAAAGGAAATCCGTGGAACTCTTTGAGGGCATGAAGGCAATCAGGAGCATGTTCATCGACATGATCAGCGAAGTGAAGAAAGGCGAGAACTGGTACGGCTTCTCGACAGGGGAGACCAGCGCGATAGAAGAGGTCGCTGTGCTCTATGAATGGTGGGGAGAAAGAAAAGCGAGGGCGAGTCTAAAAGACCATCTGCTGATATCTTCGCAAAACAAGAAGATATTTGAGAAGGCCCACAGAGAATCTCTGGACGTTATCCGAAATATCCTACGTTACAGCAAGGTATCATTTCCAGGGGATGTCGCAATATTCAGGGATAAAGTTGTCATCCTGAATTGGC
>JAUVBP010000062.1 GCA_030591125.1 Candidatus Woesearchaeota archaeon
GAACCTGGTGCCTGATCTCGAGTGTATCTTCCTAGGCACTCTTGATATTCCTGCACCATAGCTTCCCCTGTACTTCCTTCTCCTTCGGGAGAGTTCTGCACTGCACTTCTTTCCTGCACGAGGGTCTGCTCCATATCTCTGGCGTGCATTTGCCTGGAGTGATTCTACCGCTCTTTTGATCAGGTCTGGTCTGACCACTTCGCTGAATACTTCAGGAAGATCCTTTGTTCCTTTTTCAGCATTTGTTGGGTCTAGTACTTTGAGTTTCATTTTGATCGTGAGTTATATCTTCTAATTTATCTTCCTTGAGGTGATCTCGTGCTTATGCTCTGTATTGTCTGTGCGACCTGCTCGATGAGCTTGTTGGGTCTGATAGGGGTCTCTAGCCTCAGCATCCTTTTTGAAGGGCCTGGTACGCTTCCTTTGAGAAGGATGTATGTGTTCTTTACCTTCCCATACCTTATGAACCCGCCGTCGACATTGATCTTTTCTGGATCGTCGCTTATCATGAGTATCTGTTTATTATAATCTGGACGATTATGATATCCCATCTGTCCTGCATGTGCTATCCTATACATGAAGTGTCCATGTCCTTTCCAGCCGCCGAGTGATCCAGGTCCTCTCTTGGTCTTCTCAGACTTGTGATGCCGTACCTTGACGCCGAATCTTTTCACAGGTCCCTGGAATCCTTTTCCTGTGGTGACTGCGCGGATATCGACCAGCTGTCCTTCTGTGAACACATCCTTGAGACTTAGCTCTTTGCCGAAGTTCTCTTTTGCGAATGTAAGCCTTTCATCCTTGTTTCCACCCACCCTGACCTCAAACAGCTCTGGTTTCTTCTTTCCTGTGCCGAGCATCTTGGGTTGTGTCTGGACTAGTATCCTTAGTTCATCAAAATCATCTGCAGTTATAGAATCTGGTTTCTTCAGCTCTTTTTTTGCGGGTGTCAGCTTCCTTGCAAGCTCTTTGTCAACTTTTACAAGGAACTCCCCTGCAGGATGAAGTGTCCTGTACTTCTTTTTGTAGATCCTGAATCCTGCAATCTTGAGCGGCGGACATTCGACAACAGTCACCGGAACAGATATATCTTCTCCCTTGGTGACTGAATTCTTCCTGCCATCTGTTAGTATCATATGTGTCATGCCTACCTTATAGCCTGCAAAACCCTGCAGTTTTGCCTCTTTGCCTGCCAGGAAACCTCGTACCCTAGGGTACTCTCTTTTGGCCCGTACTCTAGGCCAGAACTGCATGCTTCCACTTCTTGGTCTGTGTGCTTTTGGCATGTTTTGTTACCGTCTTGTGCTTTGTGAACATAAGTGGATAGGTTCAACTAGCCTGAGAAAGTCCTATATACCTATAAAGGCCGTTTACGCCTTTTTTAGTTTTAGGAACCTATTGTTGAGGCCTTTTCGAGAATTAGAGCTTAATTGCAATAAACTCGTACTGAAAAAGCTTCTTTTCAGGCTCATTTATTCCTACCGAGCATTTAAACATCGAATCAGTCGTTTAAACGCTTATTCCGAACTTAACACTCAGAATTTCGGTGCTTTATAAAACTTGCTTTCAATCAGGGGTGACAACTCCTGAACCTGCATCAGACCCTGTCTCAGCCTTCTGCTCCACTTTCTGCTCTTCCTTCTTATCCATCTTTTCTTTAAATTCTTTATTCTCTACGCTCTTCTTACCCTTCATCTCCTGCTTCTGGGCGAATCTGGCCTTCTTTATGGCATAATTCGCAGGGTTCTTGACATACTGACACAACCCATCAGGCTTGCATACCTGAAACCCTTTGTAGTATGCCTGATTGTCACAATTAGGAGGGAGGATCTTTTTCTTATGCTGTTTTGCATATCTGATCTGGCCAAGGAAGTACTGGTCGCGTAATGGTTCAGGGTTCTTCTCGTTCCATCTCTTGAACCATCCTTCTATATCATCATATTCCCAGCCGCAGCTTGAGAGGAAATTGTTCATCACGAACACTGCCCGCTTCTTGCCATCTGTCATGCCTTTGGACATGATCTGCACGCACGGAGGGAAAAACTGTTCAGGGATTGCAGTCTGCACTTCCTGGAACTCGCGCTTGATGTCGCTACGCCGCATATCGTCCATGTCTTCGAGCTCGACTTTTCTCTGCTCTTTGCGCGCGACAAAATCAAATGCCTCTACAAGAAGTTTCTTGGCCTGTCCGGCAACGATCCCTTCACGCTTGAGGAATTCGTGTCCCCCTATCTCTGCCTTGTCTGGATGTGCCTGTTCTTTCTCAAAGTCCATGAGTGCGTCGATAGGTATTGGTACAGAGACAAGTCCTGATTTTTCATGATAAGAATATGGTGCTCTGAACAGGTGTCGTGGAGCTATCAGCACGGTATCGACCTCGACGATAGATAGAGGGTTGAATTTCTTCACTATATTCGGTTTTGTGCAGCAGCTCTTCTTGTTATCCGACACAGTGCGTTCCATGAGCACATTGCATTTTGAGCAGGTCTTGTATTTCTCATTCACTAGCCCGTCTATCGAAGATCCGCATTGGGTGCATAAGAAGTGTATCCTCTGTGTGGCCTCTTCCATCCCTGCCTTGCCGCAGTTCTCGCAATATGCCTGCACGAGTTCATCGTTGCTCTTGCCAGTCTTCTCTTCGAGCTCTTTCAATGTGTACTTGAACCTTCCTGCAAACGTTACTGAATCAGAGTCGACAGAGACGTGCTTCCTGCTTATATGGTCGAGCAGGTACGCAGCGATCTTCCTGGGGCCTTCAGGGAACATGTTCTTTGTAGGGGTGTCATGCACCTTGGATGGAAATGCTTCAAACGGCACACCTATATGGAATCCTTTGTTGCCAGAGAACTTGAGTGTGACTGCACTGATCCCATGTTCGACCAGCGCCTGTATGAAAAGATAGGTCGTTATCTTTGCGAATTCCCAGTATGGGCAGTCGATGTCCAGCACCAGGTCCCAGCCAGTGCGCAGGTCATCATATTCATTGCGCTTCATGTTCAGGCTTATCCTCTGCGGATTGGCCCAGGTCTCCTCAGATACATGGAAGCTCGTGACTCCGTTCTTGACCTGTTCTAATACATCATTCGGATAGACCAGGACATCAGGCCTTTTCCCATATCCTTTACCGCCGAATGACCCTACTGCTTCCTTGCCCTGCGCTGCCTTGACTATCTCATTCTGCACTTCCAGGCGTTTATAGTGATTCAACACCTTGCTTAACATGACCGGGTCCATGTAAAAAGAGAATTGAGGAAGATATTTAAAACGTATTGGTGTCTTGTTTAAAAGATTTAGTTGACTTAAAAAGAGCATCATTACAAGCGCCAGCACCACCGCCTAGCGAGCTGACAGCATCATAAGCAGAAAATATCGCAGTTGGGCAAAAAGGTGAAGGATATGAATAGACAGCGAGCGCGAGGTGCTGACGCGCCACCAGAAAAATGGAAAAAACTCAAGAATTGCTTGAATGGCTTAAGAAGCTAAAGACATCTGAAAAGCTCATAATAGTCGAAGGCATAAAAGACAAGGCAGCCCTCAAGAAAATAGGCATCCCTGAAAGCCGGATCATCATTCTCACAAAACCTATCTTCGCAGTCGCAGAAGATATCGCCAGTCAAACAAAGCAAGCCATCATCCTCACAGATCTTGATGCTGAAGGCAAGAAATTATACGCAAACCTAAAGCGCAATCTCACACGCATTGGCGTACAGGTAGACAACCGATTCCGTGAATTCTTATTTAAGAATTCAAGACTGTCACATATAGAGGGTATTGATACCTATTTTAACAATCTGGATGAAAAAGCGCAGTGATAAAGCTTATAAACAACCTCGGCAATAAAACCTCAGGGGGATTACCATGTCTGCAATATCTAACCAACTCAAGACTTTTACATTGCTTCTCGCGCTTACAGCACTATTATTGTTCGTAGGCCAGCTTGTTGGAGGACCAGAAGGACTCACCATAGCGTTTGTTATAGTCATGGTCATGAATGTCGGCTCTTACTTCTTTTCGCACAAGCTCGTGCTTGCCATGTACAAGGCAAAAGAGGCTAAAGAGTCTGACTACCCTGATCTCCATAGCATGATGCGGGAGATAGTGAGGCATGCAAAGATCCCTATGCCGAAACTATACATAATCCCAAGCTCCAGCCCGAATGCTTTCGCTACAGGAAGGAATCCTAAGAATGCAGTGGTCGCCTGCACTGAAGGCATCATGCATCTGCTGAGCAAAGACGAGCTCAAGGGCGTGCTTGCTCATGAGGTCGCACACGTAAAGAACAGGGACATCCTGATACAGACCATTGCAGCGACGATTGCAGGCGTCATATCCTACGTTGCCATGATGGCACGTTGGGCAGCGATATTCGGAGGTTTTGGTGGTGATCGAAACAGGGGCAGTGAAAACATCCTTGGCTTCCTTGCATTGGCGATACTCACTCCATTCATCGCTCTGATACTTCAACTGGCGATTTCACGCTCAAGGGAATATCTTGCTGATGAGACTGGAGCAAAGATAATACATAACCCTCTTGCTCTCGCGCAAGCGTTAGAGAAGCTTGAGAAAGGTATAAGCCATAATCCTTTGAAGTTCGGCAACAAGACAACATCTTCTCTGTTCATCGCGAACCCATTCCATGCGAAAGGTCTGCTCTCCTGGTTCTCGACACATCCTCCTATGAAAGAGAGAGTAAGAAGATTGAGGAAGATGAGGGTCTGAGCATTGGTGCACAAGCCTCAGATATCAAAAAGGACAAAGCACTTTCTGACACCCTTATTTAGACATAAGTTCCTGGCCTCCCTGATTATTGGTATTGTTCTAGGCTTACTGATGTACCAATTCAACCCGAGCAGGGCCAAGATAGAACTGGCAAGAAACATAAGTGTGCTCATCAAACTGATAGGTTGGTCCCTCCTGGTTTATGTTATTCTGACAGCGACAGACAACAAGCTCAGACAAGACAGGTTTATTGACATAGAGTGGGTCATGAAGAACAAACAGAAGACATCGTTTATGGCATCATACCTGCTGACATACTTCACAGTAATCCCTCTTCCAGGAGTTATCATGCAGACCACTGAAGGGCAAGCGCAATGCATATGGCAGTTTCCGCACTGGGTATACTGTCTGGATTTTTACGGAGAAGGCCTGAGAATAATAGAAAGATCAGGCATTAACTTTATTCTATTCTATATCATCTCTTTGATCATCATTTTGGTGATGAAAAGATGGAAAAATAATCAATAATCCTCATTCAGCACTTTCTGTATATCATTCGCCTTCTTCTCACCTATCTTGGATATCTCCCGTAATTCTTCAGGTGAAGCATTGAACACTCCATTGATGCTTCCGAACTTCTCAAGAAGCGGCTTTGCCAGCGTCGGCCCTACTCCAGGCAATGAACTCACGATATACTCCTGTTGTTCCTTCAGTCCCAATGGCTTGTTGCTTCCATGAGGGTTGAACTCTTTTGATTCAGGATCCTGCTCTCGTTTGGCGATCACAGCCATCAGCATGGCGCTCTCTCTCGGAGTCTTTGTCTGTATCACCGGTATGCCATAGCTCACAGTTATCGTGGCAAGCATCCCGCGCACTGCATTAGGGTGTATGTTCCGTTGTGAATACATATCAGCATCACCCTCTATTATCATGAGCGGCCGTTCATAGCTCTCCTTCAGCTTCCGCATCTGGTCAAGCAATCTTCCATCGACGAGAGAATCTGCAAAATCAGGCACTTTCTTGTACTCGACGCCGACGCGACTAGACAAGATGTAATCCCCCACATCAAGCGATTGTAATTTGATATCTGCACCCATGTCAACAAGATCTTTTATCACTCCTGCAGCCTTCTCCCTTGCGTCAGCAAATATTGTAAGATTGAGCTCCGGTGCGATGAACCTGTCAAGTCCTGCATCTTTTTTCTCTGTGAACCCTGCAAATCTTGATTTTAGGCTGGCGAGCTCACGATGCATACGCTTCTCTTTGTGGTGTGCGCTCCATTTGTACCCTTCATCCCGCGTCCCTTTTGTCATGAGCACCAGGACCCTTCCTTTATCCTGTCTCCCTGTACGGCCACGTCGCTGTATGGTCCTTATCCCTGAAGGTATGGGTTCATAGAACAGCACCAGATCGACACAAGGGATGTCTATCCCTTCCTCTGCGACAGAAGTGGCGACAAGACAGTTGAACTCACCTGCCTTGAAGTCTTCAAGCATCTGTTTCTGCTCTTTCTGAGACAGGCCAGTACCGTTCTTCTTTGCCTGCCCGACAAACATCCTCGCATCAGCATCAGGTATGTCCTCCAACGCTTCTTTTATCTGCTTGGCGCTGTCCCTGTACTGGTTGAATATGATTATCTTGACATCTTTCTTCTTGACTTCATTCCCGATGATCTCTTTCAGTTTAGCCAGCTTAGGGTGCTCTGTCTCAGATTCTATCAGGTTCCTCGTGAGGATGTATGCAGACTTGAAGTTGAGGTCGTTCGCAAGATTCTTCACCGCCTTGACTTTTGAGTTTGGCGCATCAGAATATATGCGACCGATATAGTCATGGACTGCACGCACACCTTGCGTCTCTATCAGTTCTATTGCGTGTTCTGTTTTCATCGCCTCTGCAAGAAGTGAAACTGATTTCAGTATCTCGAATGTCTTGTCTCCTTTGGCGATCTCACCGTGCAGGTATGCCTGGAGCTTGAGTATCTGTGTCTTTCCCCCGGTCATCCGACGGGAATCTATGTACCCGTGATCTTTCACTTCCTGTAGCTTGCTGTTGTAGCACGCCTTGAGGTAATCCCTTACCTTCTCGAACTCTTTAGGGAAATCAATCTTGACCCAGTCTATTTTGGTCTCTTGGATGTATGGCTTTACATCAGGATCATTATCCGTCCGTACTTCTACATCCTCTATGAAC
>JAUVBP010000068.1 GCA_030591125.1 Candidatus Woesearchaeota archaeon
GAAGTCATTGAGCTCCCTCTGAAGAAACCGGAGCTGTTCAGGAAAGTCGGCATCCAGCCGCCCAAGGGAATACTGCTTTACGGTCCTCCTGGAACAGGCAAGACACTGTTGGCTAAGGCTGTCGCTGCTGAGACTGATAGCTGTTTCATAGAAGTGGTAGGTTCAGAGCTCGTACAGAAATTCATCGGAGAAGGCGCGAAGCTGATCAAGGAGATATTCCAGCTTGCCCGCGAGAATGCTCCTACTATAATATTCATTGATGAGATCGATGCGCTTGCAGCTAGGCGGGTTGACATCGGGACGTCTGGCGAGCGCGAGGTACAGCGTACATTCATGCAGTTGCTGGCTGAGATTGAGGGATTCAAACCATTGGATAATGTCAAGATAATCGGCTGTACCAACAGGAAAGATATACTTGATCCTGCAGTCATCAGGCCTGGCAGGCTTGATCGTCTTATCCACATAGGTAATCCTGATGCGGAAGGTATCAGGGAGATATTCAAGATACATACTAAGGACATGACGTTTGACAAGAAGATAGTTGTCGAGCGTATACACAGACAGCTTGAAGGCTTTTCCGGAGCTGAGATCAAGGCAGTATGTACTGAAGCAGGTTATTTCGCCATCCGTAAGAACCGATACAAGGTGTTGGAGAAGGATTTTAAGGAAGCGGTTGTGAAGGTCAAGCGGGATGAGGCGCTCGAAGGAGATGACTACCTGCGCATGTTCGGTTGAGCTTTCAGGCCATATCACAGCATCGCTTTTAAACCACTTCTAGACCCATTTAAATACGTAATCAATAATCACTATTGATCGTGCCTCAGGTCTCCTATTTTAAGTGGTTATTGACTCCACAATTTCCCAGACATTTAAAATACCTGTCAATGCTCTGGTGAAATTGTCGTATTTAAGGGATACCATAATAAATAAATATAAGTGGCAGTTAGTCTGAAACATATCAATACAGGGGGTATTATGATGAGGTTGACTCTAGCAGAACCGAATTATCTTAAAGACAGTGTTTCTATCATATCAGAGCTTGTCAATGAGGCATCTTTCAAGGTCAAGGCAAATTCTTTGGAGCTTATTGCCATGGATCCTGCCAATGTTGCGATGGTCGTCTTCAAGCTTCTGTCCAGTGCATTCACAGAGTACAAGGTCGATCAGGAGACTGATCTATCGATAAATCTGACAAACCTTAAGCAGATACTCAGGCGGTCTAAATCATCTGACTCTCTCACTATGGAGATTGAGGAGGATAAGCTGAAGATAACCCTTGAAGGATCTTCAAAAAGGACATTCTTTTTGCCGATAATAGATATTGAGGAGAAAGAGCAGCGCGTCCCTGATCTTCATTTCCCTATCACTGTGAAGACAAAGGCATCCATTTTTAATGATGCTATTGATGATGTTGATGTTGTCGCTGAGTCTGTCAGTCTTGTTGTTGAGCCTAAGACCATGTATGTCTTGGCAGAGGGTGATCTGAGCAAGGCAAAGGTTGAGATCCCATCTAAAGGGGATACTATAATCGTATCTGACACTCCAGATAAGATAAAGGCCAAGTATTCCATCGAGTATCTTAAGAAGATGATGGCTGCCTCAAAACTCTCAGACGACGTGACGATCCAGTTCAACAAGGATTATCCGCTCAAGCTCGAGTACAAGTCTGTGGACAAGGTGTTCCTCAGCTTCATACTGGCTCCAAGAGTGGAGAACGACTGATTATTGACTTTTTTTCTTTTTTTAGTTTATTTTAGGAGCGATAAAAATGAAAATCTACTTCGCAGGATCGATAAGAGGTGGACGTTCTGACGCTGGACTGTATCGTGATCTGATAGGACATTTACAGCAGCACGGCGAAGTTCTTACTGAACATATCGGGGCCAAAGATACTTCTGAATTAGGAGAACCTGGTCTGTCTGATAAGCAGATTCATGATAGGGATATGGGTTGGGTGCTCGCTTCCGATGTGATGGTTGCTGAGGTAACAGTTCCAAGTCTTGGTGTTGGTTATGAGATTGGAAGAGCCATTGAAAATGGTAAAAAAGTTCTTTGTTTGTATCGGGACAGGCCCGAAACACGGCTTTCAGCGATGATTGCAGGTTGCGCACCGATATTGACCGCACAGTACGAGACATTGGAGGACGCAAAAAAGATATTGGATGATTTCTTTAAGCAGGATATTGATGTTTGATATGGGGGAGTGACATGATACGTATAATCGACTGTGGAAGCCAGCTCACACAGAACATAGCCCGTCGCATCAGGGAATTCAATGTCTATTCTGAGATACTCCCTTACAGCACTCCTGTCGACGAGGTATTGTGCGATGGGCTGGAGGGTCTGATAATATCAGGAGGCCAGTTCAGCATTCATGACAGGGGCGCACCTATATATGATGAGGCGATTCTCGAAGCAGGAGTCCCTGTCCTTGGCATCTGCTATGGTCAGCAATCAATAGCACACCTTCTTGGAGGGCGTGTCCAGTCGACCTCTGATAGAGAATACGGGAAGACGCGAATACATCTATCGGGACACAGCCCGCTTTTTGAAGATATATCTTTTCAGGCTTTGGATGTCTGGATGAGTCATGCAGACATAGTCACATATATTCCTGACGGGTTTGAAGTTATAGCCAGGTCTGTAAATGGACACATCGCAGCGATGCAGGACCTGAACAAGAATATCTACTCTGTCCAGTTCCACCCAGAAGTGGATCATACTCAGTATGGGCGACAGATCCTTGATAATTACCTGTCTATCTGCAATGCCCGACGGGACTGGACTGCAGAGAGCTTCATTGACACGACCATCAAGCGGATCCAGGACACGGTCGGCGGAGGCGTCGCTATCGCTGGCGTCAGTGGGGGTATCGACTCTACAACCCTTGCTGTGCTCATGCAGCGTGCGCTCGGTGATAGGTTCTGCGGTATTGTCGTCGACAACGGTCTCCTCAGGAAGGATGAAGGTGTTGAGATACGCAAGAGCCTTGATGCTTTGGGTGTCAACTACGCCTTTGTGGACGCTTCACAGAGGTTCATCAATATGTTGAAAGGTGTGACTGATCCTGACGAGAAACGTAAGCGGATAGGCCATAAGTTCATTAAAGTGTTTGAGGAAGAGGCACGCAAGCATAAGAAGGTGAAGTATCTTGGTCAGGGCACATTATATCCTGATGTAATAGAGAGTGTTCCCCTATATGGTGTTTCCTCGACGATAAAGCGCCATCATAATGTGGGTGGCCTGCCTGAGAAGATGGCGCTCGATCTTATAGAGCCTTTCAGGGATATGTTCAAGGATGAGGTGCGTGCTGTCGCAGAGAAGCTCGGTATGCCTAGAGAGATAGTCTGGCGTCACCCATTTCCAGGTCCTGGCCTCGCAGTCCGTATAATCGGAGAGGTGACGCCCGAAAAGCTTTCGCTTTTACGTGATGCTGACGAAATTTTTATGCAAGAGCTTAAGTCAAGGGATCTCTATTATGATATCGGTCAGGCATTTGTCGTACTTTCTTCGGGAATGTCCGTAGGTGTCATGGGTGATGGCGGAACATATCAGAATGTGGCAGCACTTAGGGCTGTCACGACCAAGGACTTCATGACATCAGATATATTTAGATTTGAGTGGGATGATCTCCAGGAGATGACCAATAGGATCATCAATGAGGTGAAGGGGATAAACCGTGTTGTTTACGACACGACCCAGAAGCCTCCTGGAACAATAGAATGGGAATGATCCACACCCCGGATTAGATCTTATCCTTGACTGTAGACCAGGTACGTTTCATGACATTATGCCACCCTTTGAAAAAAGACTGCTTATGCAGGGGCTGTTTCATGCTTCCGTCAAGCGCGCATTTCTCAAGGTGATTCTCAACCTCTTCAGGCAATACAATCCTGCTTTTTTCTGTGATGTTCTGGGTACCCCAGAACTGAAGCTGCTCGAAACTCGTCTTTGCCATATGGTCCTGTGCAAATCTGACCCCTAGGTTGAAGCTTTCAAGGTGTTGCTTGTGTGTGTCTTTCCGCAACCGTTCTATGAGCTTCCGCGTCTGCTCTACCATAGGGTCTACATTGGCGAGAACCTCGACTTCCTTGAGTAGCGCAGTGGAACATACCTTGGATATGTTCAATTTATCCTTGTATTCCCGTACTTTTACAAGAACGTCGTCGGGAATATGTATAGATATCTTTGCCATTGTCTTATCTTTTCCAGGACCGTTCTAAATGCTCTCTTTAAAAAGGTATTACTTGTATATACAAGTGATAATATAAAACTACACTCTCATTTTTTTTATCATACAGATAAATGTCACATGTATTACTTGTATCGCAAGAACTTTTCGGCAGTGAGGTAATACTGTATATACAGGTAATACCTTGTGAATCCGGGTTTTTATCGGGTTTGATCCTTTGTTTTGTTCTCTTTTCTTCTATGCTCTGGTGGCAATCTTTTTTTTGTTTCTTTTGTTCTCTTGAGAGCTTCTGTTGAAATCTTATTTTTCGTTAGTTTATTTTCTATTTATTTTTTTCGTGATCTCATTTTATGTTTTTTTATATTGACTATTTTTCCCACCTTAACATTTTTTCACATTTATTGTTACAAACATACCGCAGTTTTTTTCAGACTTCGCGCAGGATTCACGTTTTAACATATTTTCATGAGTATGATAATATTATTTTTTTCACAATCCTCGACGTGAAATTCACGATGTATTAGGGGAAGTTTTATATTCTTGAAAATCTATATACTATGATATAGATACGGAATTTTACGGAAAACTACAGTGACGTGAAATAATCGGGTCGGCGACAGGGGTGGAAGATAGGATCATCTTATTTTCATGATCATGAGGTCCTTGAAGAGAATAACTGCCAAAGTGAAGCGGAAAGGGCCCTCACCTCGCTCAAAGGTACCCTCCAAAGGTAAGGTTTCTGTAGATTTAGATATGGGATACTTTGCGTTCCTTAAGCGTTTCAGCACATCTGAACGCTCGGAGGGTAAGAATAGGCACCAGAAGGTGAAGGTCACTTCAACTGACAACTTCAGCCACTGTATCGGCAAGATTGTTGAGACTATTGCGGAAAAGCCAGGAAAGACTCATCTGATGTGTGGTCCTGTTGATGGTGTCGACGAGGTTCTGAGTGCATATGCCAACATGCGGGTCGCAGTCCCGAAAGCCCGCGCAGTGTTTTTTGAGATAAATCCTCAGAAGGTGGATTATTTCACGTTTAGGCTATATCTTACACAGGTATCTGCTACGAGGAAAGAGTATCTGAAGAACCTTTTCTTCTATATCAATGGCGACGATGCGCTTGACATGAACTCACTTCTGGACAAGGCTGCCCGGGTCGCTGTCACCAAGGAACTTCACACCGACTATATATTGCAATTGTTCAAGGGTGTGGGGGGGGAGTTATCAAAAGAGATCCGGCCTTATGTAAAGAAAGGCGTAAGCATACTCAATCTTGTGAGAGAAGGTAAGACACACTATAAGAACCTGGCCAAGAAGTTGAAGCAGAACCTGCTTCTGAACCAAGACACTCACTGGCTTTCAGACGACAGACTCTACGCTGCTATCAAAGAAGCGTGCGCCAAAGGCCTGGTCAAATGCGCTCGGGCTGACCTCAACAGATCAGGCAAGCGGTGTACATTGGACATACTCAATGACGCTGGTGTCGTGCCTTCTCTCCTCTACATCCCAAAGGGCAATAAGAAGTTCAAGGAGAGCCGTGAGCTTGTAGAGCGCTTCATGAATTGTGTTGATACGCGACCTCCTGTGAACCGCAGGGAGAAGCATCGTGTCTGGCACGTCCTGAACCCTGACAGGTTCTTCTCGACGCCACAGTTCAAGCACCAGGGAGAGCTGTCGAGCAAGCAGCTCATGATTCTTGCAGAAGACTATAAGAAACGTACGAATATATCGAAAGAGATCGGCGGAAAGTGTAATGTCTTGTTATTGGGTGATGCGCCTTTCGGAAGGTTGTATCTGGACGGGAGATCTTTCGCATTCATGGAGAAGATACGTGACTATGCGAATGAGTATAAGGTGAACCACGTCGCACTTTGTGGGGACATAATAGATGGGGAGCATACGCGTGAGAAAAGGAAGCTGGCTCTGCTGCAATACCTGTCAGATGAACCGAGACCGTCAATAGAGCAGCAGTGCAGGGTCGCATCCGAGTTCATATCGAAGTTCGATGCGAACGTGTATTCTGTGACTTCCGACGGTGATTGGGATATAATTGAGGAGAAGCAACGTGAGCTCATAAACCAGAAGGAATTCCAGTATAAGATAGAGAAGAACACAGGACACATTCCGGATAATGTGCGTAAGAGCCTTCGTGTCGAGGCGATCTTCGAGGCTGCCAAAGAGTATTATGATTATATAGAGCGCCAGGTGGATCTTTCCGATAAGATCGGCGACTCATTGAGCCTTAATTTCGATGATGCTAACGTGCAGATATCGCATGTGAGTCTCGGCCAGTATTTCAGGAAGAGTCTCTCAAAGTCCGTC
>JAUVBP010000154.1 GCA_030591125.1 Candidatus Woesearchaeota archaeon
AAGACATCTATTAAAGGATCAGACAACATACTCCTGATTGATGATTGGTTTGAATCAGGCGAAACAGGCAAATCTGTAATATCCCTCATTGAACAGCTAGGAGGTAAATTAAGCGGAATATCTGTGATATTCAACCAGCTAAACCCTTCAGAAGAGAATTTCTTTTCTAGATACAAATTCAGATTTTTGGTCAGACTCAAACCCCGAGACTGATAATAACTCTGAATCACATCACAGAATAATAATCCTCAAGCACAATCTTGTCTATATCTTTCAGGTCCTTGACAACATAGAGTTTTCCATTACCTAGCTCAACAAGCTTCTCTGCCAGTTTCTTCCCTTTGTCATCAAGGTCTATGCCTATGAGTGATATAGTGACTCCTGCAGCTCTTGCAGATGCTGCTGCTTCCAATGCCTCTTTCTCAGGGTCATCTCCTTTAGTAGGTAACGCATCACTCAAGAGAAGCAGATGTTTGGTCACATCCTTATTCGGAAAAAGTTCTACTGCTTTCTGGATAGTAGCAGCAAAATCAGTCTCTGCCGACGCCTTTACCCGTGTTATAGAATTCAACAATAATGAGAAATCTGTTGTAGGTGGTATCGCCTCCTTGATGTCTGTACCAAACACTATCAGCCCTACTTTATCTCTCTCCTGTATCGCTCTATATGCAAGTGCAACACCTGCTTTTTTGCACACGCCGATCTTGTCTCCTTTCATGCTTCCGCTGGCATCCAATGCATAGACAAGATACACTTCACCCTTGCTCTGCCGTTCATGTGTCTTAAGGTCGCCCATCTCTATCTCGGGATGACCTCTTCGTATCGCAGTCTTTGCAGATCTCTTGACAGAGATGTCCCTGTATCTATCGCCCTTACGATAGTTCCGCACATCACTTTTACTGCCATATATGGAATGTTTCTTATGCACCCTCTCCCCTGAGATGCCTTTCGGCACGATGTTGTCCAGCTCCTGGATGCACATGATGAGTGAAGCGAGCTCAATCCCTTTCTCAGTGATTATGCCCTGTTTATCGATGATACCATCATTCTTGAACCGGTCAAGCTTCTCCTCTATCTTCTTCTTGAGCTCTCTCTGGAACTCAGGTATGCCCAGGTTCTTATCAAGATATTCAGGATCATAGCCAGACACTGCTCTTATCAGGGCTTCACCGAATATGCTCTTTGCCATAGTATAGTTCTTGACAAGCTTCTCGAACATCATGTCAGGGCTGAATGATCCTATGCCTCTGTTGATGGCTTCCTCTATCACCATTCCTTCGTCTATGACATCCTTGTCGTTCTCAAGAACTGAATGCATGAGCTTGTCATCTACATTATCAAGCTTCAGCTTGCCTTCCATCTCCTGAAGAGGTGTAAGGCTGGAGATATCTAATTTTACAGTCTCTTTGTCTTTGGCCTCAGCGCTGCTAGGGGACATCACCTTCTTCAGCTTCCTTTTGCAGTCCGTGCTGTTCCACGAATTTGGATAACTGTTCCTTGATCAACTCCTGCGGAGTCTGAAGATATTGTGAAGAAGGCTTGAGCTTTATCCTGTGGCTGAGTACAGAGACCAATACATCCTGCACATCCTGCCATTCCACTCTCTGCTTGCCTTTGACCATTGCATTTGTCTGTGCCCTCTCATACAGGCCTATGGATGCCCTCACACTAGGCAGCTTCTCAAGCTTGTCGCTCTCACGCAGCATCCTTACAAACAGTGTCGCAAGGTTGCGTGTCTGATCAGGTACATCGATCAGGTGCTGGGAATTCTCCTCGACTATACAGACCTCATCTTCTATGCTCGCAGGATAATCCATATACGCCACATCAAACCTGTCAAGCAGCACATCAGATAGTGGCTCTGTGCTTGAATCATCAGGGTTCATTGTAGCTATGAATATGAAATTGGCCTCAAGATCGACATCATAGCTGCCGATTGTCACAATGCCCTCCTGCAATGCCTGCAGCAGCGCATTCTGCAGTTTCTCTGGAGCCCTGTTCAGCTCATCAAAGAACAGCACCCCGTTGTTTGCCTTGAATATCTTTCCAGGAGTGAATGCCTCGATGCTGAGCGGCCCATGCTCCATCGCCTTTGCAGGATCGATATCACCGATGAGATCCTCTGCAGTGAGGTCCGGACTTCCCTGCACCCTTACAAAGACATCTAGGCCAGACACCTTTTTCGTCCCCGTCGTCCTACCAGTCTTGCACTCAGGGCACACAGGTCTTTCGGGCAGGCAGTTGTAAGGACAATCCTTGACCTCAGTCTCTGGAAGAAGCGAAGCCACGCTCTTTGCAAGGGTGGTTTTCCCTATGCCCGGGGGACCCACAATCAGTATGTGCCTCCCTGCGATGAGTGCGGACTTGATCTGCTGCTTTACAGGATCCTGTCCTATGATCTTCTCGAACCCTCTCCCATGGTCGAGGATCTCCTGCCGTAGTTGTTCTGCGAGTTTCATTGTCCACACTCTTACGCACTTCTCGCTTATATACCTTTTCTGAGAAAGTTTATATATCTGGAAGCCATGCGCCGCGGAACTATAGCGTAACTTTTTACTTCTTAAAAAACCGCAACTTTACAGCAAGCTATGTACAATCACTTCTTATTGAATATCTCATTCGCTTCTTCAAGCTGTTCATGGCTGCCGATGTCATACCAGTGCTCTTCGAAAGGATAGGCGAATACATCTCTCACGCTCATCAGGTGCTTCACGAAATCTCCAGTATAAACAGGGAGCCCCTCATTCTCGACATGCCTCTCAAGCTCTGCGATATCTTCCTTGGTGTACATGTACACACAGGTTGCGGCAAGCGATGACTTCGGTCTTTCTGGTTTCTCCTCAAAACTGACCACTTTGTTAGAATCGTCGATCTCCATGGTGCCGAACTTCTTGGCCAGCTTCATAGGGTCACCCAGATCCCGCGCTGCAACAACAGGACCCTTCCTGGCAGCAAACAATGAATACATCCCCATCAGGCTGAAGTCAAACAGGTTATCCCCTCCGACTATGACAACATCATCCGCCAGCTTCTCTTTCTGGACCACGAAATGTATGTCCCCGACAGCACCGAGCCTGTCCTCGTTTGTCTTTGTCCCATCATCATGGACAAATATGTTCACAATGCTTGGGAATGCCTTTCTCCACTCTAAGAAATTATCATAGAACTTGTTGTTCGTGACGATGTGTATCGCATCCAATCCCTCAAGCTCTTCGAGCTTGTGTATGATGTGCTCCACCATCTTTTTCTTTCCCACTTCAATAAGGGGCTTCGGGGTGTTCAATGTCAGAGGATAGAGCCTTGTCGCATACCCTGCCGCCAATATTATCGCTTTCATCTCCTTACCACCTTCTTCACCTTTTCATATATATGTTCATCACTCTTGATTATATCATCGATCAAAGACTCAACCACCATATATTTCCGCTTTACATATGTACACACTCGGCCATCCTCGACAAATGTCTTCCCGTGCTTACTCTTAAAATTCTTTATCCGCTCTTTCTCACTGAGCGGAGGCCCGACCCATTTCTTGATCTTGACAAGGTCTGCAGGGTTCAGGATATACCAGAACAACGATTTCTCTTTCTTGTTCCAGTTCCATCCCGCATCAATGATCTCAAA
>JAUVBP010000143.1 GCA_030591125.1 Candidatus Woesearchaeota archaeon
GAAAAGCCTCACTTCATAAGGTAATTGTGTCAATATTGAGTATGCTGTCTGGAGCGTCCTCTCGTAGGGTGATGAAAAACAGATATCGAATGGAGTGTATGCTGATAGCATCCTGCCTGTCTGTTTTGCCTGCCATACTCCTGTGGGTGTAAGTTCGATGTCCGCGTCACGTTTCTGTCTCATCTCAGCGAGCCTGTTCTCAAGCCCTTCCTCAAGAAGATCTAACGCTACATTGTGCTCTGATTGTCCATGCCGGACTATCACCAGTCGATTAGGCCATTTTGGGTCTACCATGAACATAAGAATTAATGTGCTGAATATAAAGATTTCTGGACTGCTGTTGTCTGTTTAAATACTCAGTTCAGCCCGAGGCATTCCATCTTCTCTTTGCCGCACTTGTTGCATTTATATATCTGATACTTAGAATTACCGCTGTGCATGATGCCTTCTTTGGCAAGTTCACCGTCACATTCACTGCACTTATCCATCGCCCGTCACCTCTGAAAACATTTATTTTGACCTGAAATTACAAGACTGGTTTAAATATTTATCTGTTTGAAGTGCCAGCACACTTGCCTACTGATCCCTGAAAGCTATCTTCATTTCCTCTTCCATCCCGGGAATATGATCATAAGAACTGAGTTCTGAAGGGAGTATCCACTTATAGTCTGTAAAGTCCTCCCCTAACTTCACGCTTCCCTCTTTTGCCTGTACAACAAAACAGAACCCCACCACATTGTAGCCATCAGGCCTGACAAATGTGAAGTCCTTGAGATACTCTTTTCTTTCCTCAATATCAAGTCCTGCTTCCTCCAGCACTTCCCTTCGTAAAGTATCGAGGACGCTCTGACCTTTCTCAAGTTTTCCTCCAGGGAATGTCCACTTTGAAGGATAAGCGACCTCATCAGCGCTTCTTTTCAGTATCAAAAACTTTTCCCCGCAAGAGTTTTTGATGAATGCGGTTATCGCAACTATGTGTTTCTTGTTGTCCATATAGATTCATCTCAGCTTAAGTATATAAAAATGTTATGGATATTGAGAAAGAAATATTGACTCACCACGTTCATCTGTGGTTCCCTTGACGAGAGTAGGATATTGCGTATGCCAGCATCGCATGTATCGACATCCCACTGCTTCTGTAGTCTGGTTTGAGTTCTTTCACCCTGCTGAAATACTTCACTGCAGCTTCAGGATCCTGTATCTCTTTCCATTGGTCTATGTGCAGCGTGCCGAGTTTTACAAGGACATCTATGTCATCAGGATACTGGTCAAGACATTCTTCAAGAGTGCGGACTGCATCGTCAAAGTATTTCATGTAGAGTCTACAGTCGCTCAGCCTTTCGTATAGAGATGCTGGTGGTCGCACGCGATCAGAATAGCAGGTCCTGGCGACCTCGTAAAGGAACTCTGCTTTCTTGAAATTCTCAGAATCAAATGCCTTGTCAGCTTTCTGCAGATACCCATCTGCTTCTTCTTTCTTTGCAAGATCTATATTTATGTCTATTACGATTCCCATAGCGAGGCCTCTCTGATATGTTGAGTCAGAATCCTGTTTTAAATAGCTTTTCAGCCAGATATTTCACATTACGCAAAGAAGTGGGTTGTTCAGAACCTGTCCGCAGTCCTGTGCTTGAACTTCCTGTCTTTCACCATTATTGTAGTTGCAGGTGATTTGATGTTCTTGGAGAATATTATATCGTGTCCCATACAGAATCCGCACTTCACTACAATGTCGACGTCCTTATCATTCAGGATTGCAGCCTGGCCTAATGGATTGCATGCAGGTTCAACCCCTCCATCCTTCACCTGTCTGACATTGAGTTCAGGTTTGTCTATGCCGCACACATTGCAGCAGACAGAGTACACTTCAAAGTCTTTGCTCAGCTCAGCATCGATCTGTTCACCATACTTGCGCAGGCCTTTGCAGAACGCGATACCTATCTTTTTCATGCCCATCTTACTGCAGAACACTCTGAGCTCTTCAAGCCTGTCTGCCGATGCATATGTATCTGCCACAGTGCTGTAAGAGCATTCAAGAAGTTTCCTTGTCTCAGGATCCAGAGTATTGTATTCATCAACAAGCTCTTCTTTTGTCTTTGGGCATTCCTTGATCTCCATCATGTACCTCGATGTGGCCTGATTGTCATGCGTATTCCCTTCTCAAAGCTGAGAGGGGTCAGGTCCAGATCTTTCCTGGCTTTTGATATGTCTGCATTGTTGTCTTTGACAAGATGGGCCAGCTGTCGGGTGGTGAGGATAGGGTCTTTTGATATCGACTGATACACCCGGAGCAGGGGAGCCAGCAGGAAAAGCGGGATGTGGATCTTGATCCTCTTCTTTCCCAAGGCTGCTGATATTGAATCTACGACCGTATTGAAAGATATGGGTCGCAGGCCTGCGATATCATATATCTTGTTCTTTGCTCTTTTATTGTCGATAGATGATATTATCGCTTTGACTATATCACTTACATGTATCGGCTGCATCAGGTAGTTTCCATTGCCCCAGACAGGGATGAAGGGGACCTTTTTGATGAGCTGTGCCAGGGTGGTCAGGTTTTTTGTGTCTCCCTTGCCGTAGATGAGTGTGGGGCGGAAGATGGTGTACTTCATGCCTGATCCGATTATTATCTTCTCAGCCTTACGCTTGCTGAGACCATAAGGGTTATTTCTCTCTTTGACAAGTGAAGTGCTCAGGAAGATGATGTGTTTCACTTTGTTGTGCACTGCTGCAGAGACAAGGTTCTGTGTGCCTTTGATGTTTGTCTTTACATAATCGCGATTGTCCCTTGACTTGATCGCTGCAGCGAGGTGTATGACGACGTCAACACCCGAAAGCGCTTTTTTCAGCGAATCAGGATTGCGGAGGTCACCTTCAGATATTGATGCTGGACTGTTCCTGAGCGTTTTCGAGCGTCTCTTTTTCGGGCGGACAAGACAGATCAGCCCATGGTCCTGTCTCGACAATCCTTCCATCAGGTTCTGTCCTACAAAACCTGTGCTGCCTGTGACTAATATATTCATTTTAGTAATCTGGTCTTTATGAATTTAAGGATGTACGCAGGTCTGAAATAATATGATACAAATGCCTCTTCTTTGAGGTCGAGCAGTTGTTTCCTGCTCAGGTTGTCGTGCTTGAACACCACATCATAATTGTTGAATCTCTCAAAATCTCTTGTGGTCAGCTTATCCTCTTTCTCTTTGAAGAATTCTGTGCCGGGGATCGGGGTCGCTATGGTGAACTGTGCCACATGCGTGTTCATCTTCTTTGCATAGTCGATTGTCTTGCGTATGCTTTCAGGAGTGTCTCCTTCAAGCCCCAGGATGTAGAATGCAGCGATCTTGATGCCTATTTTGTCACAGTATCTTATGAGCTCTTCCTGGTGCTGTTTGCGTACGCCTGACCTTTTTGATTTCTTAAGGACTGCGTCATCGACAGATTCTATGCCTACATTGATAGCCCTAAGGCCTGCATCATAGAACAGTTTAACAAGCTTCTTGTCGAGAAGGTCGAGGCGGGTCTCACAGGCCCATTCGATATCCAGTTTGTTCTTTATGAATGCCCTGGCGATATCTTCTGCCCTTTTCTTATTGCCTGAGAATAATGGGTCCCGGAACAGGAGACCTTTGATGCCGTACTTCTTCTTGAGCTGCTTGACCTCTTCGACCACGTTCTTCACTGACCTGTCCCTCCACTTCCGCCCTTGCAGGACTATGTAGGGGCAGTAGTGGCCGCAGGAGAAGACGCATCCTCTGCTTGACTGTATCGTGAGGAATGGCTTCTTGGTTATCATGGGTGCATATGAATATGAATCGATGGGAAACCCTGTCCAATCAGGGAACGGGAGCTCGTCAAGGTTGTGTATGGGCTCAC
>JAUVBP010000184.1 GCA_030591125.1 Candidatus Woesearchaeota archaeon
CCAATGGCATCCAATGCCATGCTTCACGTATTCCTATGCTGGTAGGTAGAGGAAGATCATACTCGCTAAGTGAAGTCTTCTCTCCCCTAAACACATTGACTTCGCGATAGTTGCTCTTCCTTCCGCTCAACCCACAGATGTCTATCCCGTGCTCCTGAACATAGAACGTAGGATCATTATTGACAGAGAGTACATTGACTCCATCTATTTCCTTTTCAATGAATGTCTCTGGAAATAGGCCTGCGAGCACTACTACTTGATTGAATGATTCTTCTGCTGTTCTGGGATTTCTGAACCCACCGAAATGATGTTTCAATTCAGCAGTGCAGTCGATGTAATCTACGTAGAGGTTAAGCATCCCTTCAGTATAACTATGCACTACCATAGTCACATCATCGACTGATGGATCATCAGTCAGCCTGAAGTTGACCTGCCCTCCACGCACATACTCCAGATGGGTATACTCTCCGCAAGCTTCGCACTCATGCTCGTGTACCTGTATCCCTCTGAGTTCAATAAGACCATTACAGGAGCCGCATTCACCCATATTCTTGAAGACATCATCACGAAGCTTACCATACCATAATTCCCATCCATTCTGCTCCTGTTCCTCACGGGATGGCTTAGAGCCATCAAAAGTGGATTCAGAACTCACATCCTCTATATCATAACCTACTTCAGAAAGATGCTCTAATAGCACAGGCAGCACATCCGCCTGCTTCACAAAAAGTCGTCCTCTACCTAACTCTACAACGCCATCTATAGACTCTGGATCATAATCCATTAAAAACGCCCCCTACACCCCTGTAAAAAAAGAGAATCCTATAATTTATAAAACATTATCAACATTTAAAAACCTAATTCTCATAAGAAGAGGTCATAGGGCCTTGACTCTGCCTTATATGCACTTTGTACTCCCTGCCTAACTTTGCCATAAGCGCACTCAGATCCCCTGCATTCTCATATCTTTCAACAACCCAGCAGGAATCATGTGATGCTCCTGCTGAATGATGATCCAACCAGATATTGCCTATGTGGTCGCCAGAACCAAACCCGAGCCGTTCAAGCAGTCCATCATTTATTGTCACAAGGCCTATCACATCCCGCTTAGGAGCATCAACCAGCTTTCCTTTAGAATCAGCTATCCTGTAGCCCCATCTCACCAACTCATTCGCTAAACTGAGTGTCTTGAAATAGTTCTCCCTTCTTTCATGATACATGGTATCTACCAAGGTATCCTGAGCGTATTTAAGCCTATCCTGAGTGCATTTTACAGAATCAGAACTAATATAAACACCCCTCCTACAGGAAATATGTGAAAGATCTGGCACCAGACATAACAAGGCAGCGCCTGCTCATCGAAGGGTTCTACACAGCAGATGTTGACAAGGATGTGATAGCGGCATACTTCAAGAAGGTAACAGATGCATTGAGCCTGAGGATGTATGGCGAACCGATAATATTCTCTCCAGGCGGGGAAGGCAAGGAGGAGAATCAGGGATATGATGCGTTTGTGCCATTGATCGATTCAGGCATCTCTCTATATGTATGGTCAAGCTCAAAGTTCTTGTCATTGATAATATATACCTGCAAGAGCTTTGATGAGAAGAAGGCGATAGAAGTCACAAAGGAGTTCTTCAGTATCAAAGATACAGGATCGATGTCTTTCTAGATATAGCCCTGCATCAGCAGGTACAGTATAACAAATCCGAAGAATACAAACGCCCCTACAAGGGTTGCCAGAGCGCACACTATCTGCCTTGTCTTCTTGTCTATCTTGCCCCAGCATTTCCTGTTCTTCTTCCATTCCTTCTTATGTATCAGGCCGAAGATCATCAGCACGAAGCCCAGTGCTGCCAGGAAGTAATTGTGCAGTGCAAACCCTACAGGAACCCATACGAGTCCCATGAGAAAGAATGAATAATAGTCTGGAGGGCAGTTATTTTTCCGGTTCTTCACGATGTACCAGCTCAATACTCCTAATATTACAAGTAATGCCGTAATCGTGAACATTATCCAAGGTGTTGCGCTCATGACCTTCTTAAACTGATTTCTATTTATAAATATTACCTCTTAAAAAGGGGTTTGGGCATCACTCCAACGCTTCATCCAGAAACCTTTGATACGCCTCAGCATTCTCAGCAGCAAACGTAGCATAATAAGAATTGAGCTTCCTGAACTCTTCCACACCATATCCATGGGACACAAATCCCAGAAGGTCATCAAGTATCCATTCTATATATTTAGGATCAGTCAATTTATGATCGATCACATCCTGCACCTGCTTCTGCGCAATGGGCATGACTGCTCTGATATCTGCATGAAGTTTCTCTATCTGGCTTGTTATGTCGTCAATGCTCATCTCTCAATCATTTTCTCTGTACTCCAAGATAAAAATGTTTCGTCTGCATTTTTCACCCTTAGATTTAAATACGACCACCCCCACAGCTACACCATGAAAAAAGCGGTGCTCATACTACTCCTATTCATATTCCTGTCAGGCTGTTCTCCGACTCCTGAACAGATACGGGATGAGATCGATCAGGCAAACTACTGCATCACTGACTATGATTGCATCAACGCAGGAAGCAAGTGTCCTTTTGGCTGCAATATCTATGTCAACAAAGAGAAAGCAGGCAAGATAATCAATCTATTGGACTCTGTAGATGTTGCCTGCCTATACGGCTGTGTAGATTGTCCTGATGTTGCATGCAATGAAGGTAAGTGTGAGGCGTTATGTGGTGGTCCGGAACCTACCGGACAACAATCGGAAGAAAATTAAGGTGATAATATGACACAAGGATTGATGATAACAGCAATAATCATTTCCGCTCTTTTTGTGGGACTGATGCTGAAGCACAGGAGGACACCGATAAGTTATATCTCCAACAGGGAGCATACAGCGTTCCTTATCCTGGGTGCTGTCTGGATGATCGGAGGGATGATTGACAGTAACACTGGCTTGATCACTCTCGGACTCTGCTTCGGAGCGCTGGGACTGGGCACTCATATACAGAAGAGAAGGAAAGCAAGATAGACTCTTTTTAAACCATCAACTATTTAAATGCTCATTGCTGAGACCTGTCCATGCCGACAACATTAGAACTGAAGCCTAACAGGACGGCTTACGTCATGTATACATTCCTGTGGCGTTCGTTCTACTCGCTCATATTCTTTAGCATCGTCTTCACGATACTGGATC
>JAUVBP010000147.1 GCA_030591125.1 Candidatus Woesearchaeota archaeon
ACCTTCTCTTTTGAGAATGAGACAAAATCATCCATTGTCTGTGAGACATGGATCATGCCTTCTATAGGGCCTAGCTGGATGAATGCTCCAAAATCAGCAATATCACGTATCTTTCCGAGCACTACTTCCTGCATCTCGGGCTTGAATGTCAGAAGTTCGAATGTGGTGTCATAATATGACGCACCGTCTCCGGGTATTATTATCCCTTTCCTTATATCTGTCACCTTAGAGACATCAATCACTGTACCTAGATCCTTTGAGATGTAACCATCATATTTCTTTTTTATCTGCTTGGTAACTGCTTCTTCAGCAGTCAGGCCAAAGAGCTCTGGTGACACCCTGATGTGGTCTTTAAGTCTTGTCCTGTAAAACATGCTTTATACCTCTCTAAAGGCTTATTCCGTCGGAAAAATCGTATTTATGTCCTGAAATCAAAAACCTTCTTGGTTTTTGGTATTGACCCCATTCCTGCAGTAAGCTGCAGGGCATGTGCTCAATAATCAGCTAAATGGCATCAACCGAATGTGAGGTGACTTTTCTGCCTTAAAACTATCAATTGAACGTTATTTTCTTTCAAAATGCGCTTTAACTCCTTATCTTGGGTTGCAACCATGAAATCAGGGCTTTTTGCGCGTTCTACAATCAATTTATCAGTGTTTAAATGCTTTTCTGTTTTTAAATGCTTAACCTTTTTCTTCTCGAGCATCTGGAGCGCCAATACTGCAGCACGCTTGTCCTTTCCTGATTCCTTCTCTGTCAGGCTGTTAAGCTCATCTATTGTAGAGTCTATGATACACAGCTCGTAGGGCTCTTGAACCAGACGATCTATCTCTGTAAATATGTCTACATTGAACTGTGCAGGGATGAGCAGGAAGTTGGTATCAAGTATGATGTATTTCATCTTTAATCATCTATTAATCATCTATTAATCATCTTTAATCATCTTTAATCATCTTCAATCATATTTAATCATCTTAGACTGTCTTTGATGGTCTTTGAGTATCTTCTGTTGTGGTCCAGAGGCCTTTAAAAGCTTTTTCCGTGGACTCTGGTCTCTGAAGTCTGCTCAGTTTATAGTTTATATAATAATATTTATATATTTAAACGGATTTGGTATATGTGGGGGATATATATCTTGTTTTTTTATATGCTTTAAGATACAGGTGTAAAATGAACTACCGCAAGATAATAGGATTCGGAAAATCAAGCTTCGTCATGTCACTGCCTAAAGATTGGCTTAAAGAGAATAAGCTCAAGAAAGGGGATGTCGTCTATCTCAATCGCGAGGGTGACAAGCTTGTAGTGTATCCTGTGGACAATAAGGACGCCAAAAAAGAGCGGAAGATAACCATAGATGTCACGGACATGACATTGGATGAGATCGGTCTTCAGCTGTCTACCTTATACATACGCAACTTCACGAAAATAATAATGACTGCTGACAGCATGAAGTCGCGTGCAAAGGATATCCGGCCTGTAATACATGAACTTATGGCCTTGGAAGTCATCGAGGAAGATGCCAGCAAGATAGTCACGCGTGCGTTCATAAACATGGATGATATATCGCCGCTTAATCTTCTGGAGAAGATGGATATCATAACGCGGGAGATGATTGTCGACTCAAAGAACTCTTTCAAAGAGGATAAGTCTGAAAACATATATATCAGAGACCTGGATGTCAACCGCATCTCGTTCCTTCTTTTCAGGTCGGTGCGCTATCTGCAAAAGAATCCGGAAGCTGCCAGAAAAAAAAACCTATCCCAGGACCACCTGCTTGCGATGTGGGATGTTGCCACTAGAGTAGAAGAGATAGCTGACCAGGCAAAGAGACTTGCAAAATTGATGCGCCGGGTCAAGTTGCATAATGATGAGAAGGAAGAATTCTATAAGTTATTCTCTGCTGTAGAGAAATACTACCATGATACCCTGGAGGTGTTCAATACTCTTGATAAGGAGCGTGCGGTGAAGCTTGCTTTCGGTCAGAAGCGCCTCGTCAAGAAATGCCGTGATTTCTATAGGCAGAACTGGGACCATGAATGGGTGCCGGTACTTCTCGAGAAACTGAAGACGACGATAGCAGCATGTAAGTCAATATCGATGGCTGTCGGTGACATGGATACTTGAGAATCATCTGTGCGAGGGATTGTGTGCCTTGCCGGTTCCTTTCTTTTTCTTTATTATTCCTTTACAGTCTTTATTATTCCTTTACAGTCTTTATTATTTCTTTACAGCTTTTGATTTGGTCACAACAATACAGTTCTTCTCTGCACTGATAAGTATCTCGTCATCCTTGCTGAGGCCTGAAGCCTCTGTGATTATCTCTGGCAGGACAATCCTGTTCCGGTTTGTCTGCACATTCGTGACTATGGTCTTCGCTGAAGGGCTTAGACCTGCAGCCTTGATCAGCCCTGCCTCGATGTGTGCTGATTCACCCTTGAACTTCTTAGCCCCCTCGTAGAGATATTTTGCTATCATGTCAGCGACGTCTGTCTTTGTCGCTTCTGTTATTCCCTGAAGTCCGGGACTTAGGTTGACCTCAATCACCATAGGGCCTTTCTTACCTTTCAAAATATCCACAGCACATATCCTTGATCCGAGGACCTGCGCTGTCTTTATTGCGAGTTCCTTTGTCTTGAAATCCAGCTTTACCGGCACACCTTTTCCGCCAGCGTGGATGTTTGCGCGTCTCTCACCTTCGACAGCTTTCCGTTCCATGGCTGCGGCGACCTCATCACCCACTACAATCACCCTTATGTCACGGCCTCCAGTCTCGATAAATTTCTGTATTATCACTGGTTGATTCAGTGCTGAAAGGGCGTCAAGCATAGACGCTGCAGAATTGTACGACTCTGCAAACATCACACCTTTACCCTGTGTGCCTGAAGGGAACTTCATCACGATAGGGTAGCTCAATTTCTCCAGAAGCTGCTTGGCTGCTGCAGGGTTCGCTGAGATGTATGTCTCAGGCATCGGAATCTTATGCTGTTGCAATGCAAGGTGGGTAAGAAGCTTGTCGTGCCCTACTGTGAATGCGTGGGGTGTTATCGGCATGAATATCTTATTCTCAAGCACTGCGGCGATAGATCCGAGGATCTGGAGGTATCTGAACGACCCTTTCAGATAGATGCAATCATATTTAGGAAGGGGTTTTCCCTCGTAGAGGACCAGCGGTGATTTGGCACCAAGATCCACCTCGACATTCCTGAGGTCTATATCATCTACCTGTTCGAAGTAGCGCTTCATGGCTTCAAATGTCCATTTTGAGCTTACACTTCCGAGACTTATGATTGCTGCTTTCATCGTGTCACATACCTATTTCCCTTTCGGAGCTTCTTTGGCAGGGTCTATCAAGAAACCTTTCTTGAGGATGTTCTGCCCGACAAGTACCCGGTACTTCATATCTGCCCTGTCTGCGATAGTGAAGTCTGTCTTGAATTCGCCGTCTGCCAGGAGTATTATGGCTTCTACAACAGGCCTTAAGCTCTTTCCTGAGGCGGACTTGACCAGTTTTGCCTTGAGTATGGGGCCAAGGCTGAGTTCTGCTGCAAGCTTGACATCTATGCTTGACTTTGTAGCTCCTGAGTCTATCCTCGCCATGACCTCTTTCTTCTTACCGGTCGGTCCCTGTACTTTGACATTCTCTACCAGTCCGACCACTGTCTTCTTCTTGTATTTTATGACTATATTCCTTTTGTCTCCCAGTATGAACATTTTTGGTTACCTCATGATCCTGATAATCTGATCTGAATGTATAAACATTCTCATTTAAGCGAGTCTTTTATCTCTTCTTTCAGCTCTGCATCCTGTTGTTCTACAGTCTTC
>JAUVBP010000114.1 GCA_030591125.1 Candidatus Woesearchaeota archaeon
AAGGGTCACAAGAAATATGCCTAATCCTTCTGAAAGCGGAAATGTTGATGTGAAGTAGGAGTAGAATGGATTGGCTCCGACAAGAATTGCTGCTATTGCTGCGCTCTTCGAGGGGAAGTTACGCTTTCTTGCCCAGATATATATGAGGCCGACAGTGGCCAATCCCCATATGAAATTTGAATATTTTATTGCTGTAAGCGGGTTCTGTGTCATGTAATAAAAGGGGACGCTTGATATGGAGAAGCCTGGAGGATATAGATTGTGTGGCATTCCATCAAAATAATATTTTCCTGTGTCTGCAAGACTTTGTGTTGTCTCTGCATATATCAGAGAATCCCCTGCGGCAGGATAGCCTATAGAGAGCAATCGCAGCAGTGCGATAGAAACGAGGATTGAAACTAATATGATTACATCCATCCATTTAAGCTTTTTCACAGGTTTACCAGGAGTCTTTTTATGCATTGGCAGGATATAATGTTTACTGATATTGTTTTTTATATCAAAATCATATTATGGGTGTTTTAAATATCTTTGCCCATTAGGGTGTGAGACAGGTCATATCTGGCCTTCAGGTCTTTCCATTAACTTTATAAATACCTGATATTTAGGGATAGTGGGGGATTTTCATGTCCAAAGAAACTGTCCAGATAGAAGGCCATAAGCTTATGTATCATGTGGGTGCTGTAGCCAACTGGCTCGATGGTAAGCCCCCGGCACCAATATATGTGGAGATCGGACCTATAAATGCCTGTAACCACAAGTGCAATTTCTGTGCTTTTGACTATCTTAAAAGTAGAGGGTCTGCCATAGATAAGCAGGTATTGACCAAGACATTGAAGGATATGGCTGACATGGGTGTCAAGTCAATCATGCTCTGTGGGGAAGGAGAGCCCTTGATGTATGCTCCTCTGGCGGAAGTGATTGAGAAGGGAAAGGGTTTTGGTCTCGATATAGCGATAACTTCCAATGGGGTATTGTTCACTCCTGACAAGGCCAAGGCCATCCTGCCTAATATATCCTGGATAAAGTTCAGCATAGATGCAGGCAGTGAAGAGACTCATGCTAAAGTCCATGGGACGACTGAGGCGGATTTTCCTAAGATAATTGAGAACATATCTTTCGCATGCGCCCATAAGAAAGCCAACAAGCTATCCTGTGCGATCGGTTGTCAGATGGTCGTGACTGATGAGACTGTGCAGGATGCCGAGAAGCTGGTGCTGGCAGTCAAGGATATTGGCGTCAGCTACTGTGTCTTCAAGCCGTATGTCAAACACCCTGACAGCATAAATAAGCAGTGTCTGACGCATGAGGACTACGATAAGATATTGTCAAAGCTTTCAGATACTTATTCGCGAGACGATTTTAGGGTTATATTCAGGGATGATGCATTTCAGGAGACTGAGAAGGATACATTGGCTTATGAAGAATGTTATGGGATAAATTTCATGACACTGATTGATGCATTGGGGAATGTGATCCCCTGCAGTGTATTTTATGACAATGAGGAATACTGTTACGGTAACATAAACGAGCAGGGTTTCAAAGAGATCTGGGAGAGTGAAAGACGGAAGGAGATAGTGAAGAAAGTCTATGCTCGTGGATGCGCCGACTGCCGGAATGGCTGCCGGCTGAATTTCATAAATAAGTATCTGGATATAGTCAAGAACCGTAAGAAGACTCATATTAATTTCATTTAGGTTGATGGATTCCATTTAGTTTGATGATCAGGGTGTTTAACATGAAAGTTGCAGTATTGGGGAGCAATTCATTTTCAGGATCACATATGGTAGATTATCTTCTCGAGCATACTGGGGCAGAAGTCATAGGATTGAGCCGATCGCCCGAGTATGATCAGGTATTTCTTCCCTATCTATACAAGAAGGATCGATCGGATAGGTTCAGGTTCTTCCAGTTCGATCTGAATAAGGATCAAGAGAAGATACTATCTCTTCTTGATGAAGAGAAGCCTGACGTCGTGATAAATTATGCTGCGCAGGGGGAGGTGCGGACGAGCTGGAACGATCCGGCTCAGTGGTTTCAGACAAACTGCATGTCTTTGGTACGGCTTGCCGATGAGTTGAGCAAGCGGGATTATGTGAAGAGATTCATACAGGCGTCCACGCCTGAAGTGTATGGCTCTTGCAGCGGTAATGTGGAAGAGAGTTTCCGATACCGGCCAAGCACGCCATACGCAGCTTCAAAAGCTGCAGGAGACCTGTTTCTCACCGCACTTTCAAGCAGCAAGGGTTTTCCTGTGGTGTTGACCCGGGCGGCAAATGTGTATGGTATCCATCAGCAGTTATACAGGATAATACCTCGGACAGCAATCTACCTGAAGCTCGGAAAGAAGATACAGCTTCATGGAGGAGGTATGGCTGAGAGATCATTCATCCACATAAGGGATAACTGTGCCGCGGTCTTGAAGATGATCAGGTCAAAATCTCCGTCGGAGATATATCACCTCTCTCCAAACGGCAGTCTTATGAAGATACGTGATGTCGTGCGTTTTGTATGTGATAAGATGGGTCATGATTTTGAGAAGTCTACTGAAGTCGTGGGAAAGCCTACGGGTCAGGATTCGGTGTATGAATTGGATTCCTCACGGGCGCGCGCAGAATTGGATTGGGATTGCTCAGTGAAGTTCGCGGATGGAGTGCAGGAGACTGTTGAGTGGATAGATGAGAATTGGGAATTCATAAAGAAGCAGTCCCATGAATATGTTCATAAGGAGTGATGGATATGGAAACAAAGATGATGAAAGCAGCGGTCCTTTTCGGGCTCAATACACCTCTTAAGATAATTGAGGTTCCAGTAACATCGCCTGGAGAAGGTCAGGTGTTGGTGAAGCTTGCTGCTAGCGGCATCTGTCACACTCAGATACTCGAGATAACAGGAAAGAATGCGACAGGCGACCACACACCTAATCTTATGGGACATGAGGGTTCAGGTGTTGTTGAGGAAGTCGGTCCAGGAGTCACGAAAGTGAAGAAGGGGGATCACGTAATATTATCCTGGATAAAGGGCAGTGGAAAGAATTCTTTGCCTGATAAGGTGGACTATGATGGACAGAAACTCAATAGGGGTTTTGTGACGACGTTCAATGAGTACTGTATCGCGTCTGAGAACAGGGTGACCCCGATACCTGAAGAGATGCCATTGCGCGAAGCTGCTTTGATAGGCTGTGCTGTCGCTACTGGTGCAGGGGCGGTGCTCAATAACGCCAAGGTTGAGAGAGGTAAGAGTGTCATGGTCATAGGTGCCGGAGGCATCGGGATAAATATGATACATGCCGCGTCCTATGCGGGTGCTGATCCGATAATCGCAGTAGATATAAATGAGAAGAAGCTTGACGTGGCGAAGAGATTTGGCGCGACACACGTGTTGAATTCCACTGATCCTGATCTTAAGGTGAAATTAGACGAGATTGTCGGCGTTGCAGGGCTGGATTACGCGTTTGAGACTGTCGGAAAGAAGCATATCATGGAGTTCGCATATGATTCCGTGAATAAGTTCTCAGGACGGGCAGTATTATGTGGGATGCCGGCACCCGGGCTTAAGATTGAGATAGATCCTTTCCCTCTTTTTTTTGGAAGGCGCCTTGTCGGGACGGGCGGAGGGGAGACTGATCCTGATACTGATTTCCTGAAGTTCTGCAGGATGTATATGGACGGGAAGTATGATCTGAGCGGGATGATATCTCATGTCATCCGATTGGAAGAGATAAATGAAGGTATTGACCTTATGCTCAAGGGGGAATGCCTGCGTGTTGTGGTCGACTATTCTAAACAAGATACGCAGGAAGATGATACGTAATATAAGACTGGATGAAGTGGATAAGCGTGCGATATCTGAGGTCAAGGTAGATGAAGCAAGCCAAGAGGATGATTTCTTTGATTATTCCAAGGTCGTTGTGAGGAAACCATGGGGTTATGAGTATCTCATATACCAGAATGAATTTGTTGCGGTCTGGGTCCTGTTCATAAAGAAAGGCTTTCAGACTTCAATGCACTGCCACCCGAACAAGAAGACATCCCTTGTTATACTTTCAGGTGATGCTGTGTGTTCGACACTTGATACGCAGAACCCGCTCTCTTCAAGTGAAGGGCTTCTCATACAGAAAGGGGTGTTCCATTCGACAAGAGCGGTCTCAGAGGAAGGGATATTCATGATGGAGATAGAGACTCCTGTGAACAAGCGTGACCTTGTGAGGCTCAAGGACAAGTATGGTCGTGAGGGGAAGGGATATGAGACTGCTGAAGACATGGCTTTCGATACCCATAATTATAATTATATCACACTTATAGATCCTGAGATATATTATAATGTAAAGAGAAGATTTGGAAAATGCGGCATACTGCTCAAGAAATTCCATGATTATGAGGATTTCAAGGCTAATTTTAAGATGGAAGGGTGGGATGCTGTCAGCGTGCTGAAAGGGCAGGTCCTGGACGACGAGGGTAATATGATGCTTGATGTGG
>JAUVBP010000222.1 GCA_030591125.1 Candidatus Woesearchaeota archaeon
AGTATCATAGATCAATTCAGCAGCAAACACACCCTGGAATGAGTCAGAAGGGTAAGTCCTGAAAACATAATCACCTATCTTAGGTAACTTAGGAGCAGAAGCCCAGAAAATCGTAGGTATCTTGGCTGACTGCGCGATAGGCAGGCTTGCCCCACCAGCAGCAGAGCATAGAGGACCTATGATTGCATCAACATCATCGACATTCACAAGCTTGGTCATAGCAGTGATGCCTGCTTTAGAATTACACTGGTCATCCTCTATCGCAAGAACTATCTTCCTTCCGTTGACTCCACCTTTTGCATTTATCTCCTTGACAGCGAGCTCTGCGCCTCCAATCATACCCTGGCCATAACTTGCACCCTCACCTGTCAAAGGCAGGGATACACCAAGCCTTATAGGCTCATCCGCTGCTCTCTTCACCTTGACAGTATGACCTGTGATCTTCTGGTCATCTTCATCACCCTGCCACAGTGTGAGTGTGGCTGCGAACACTATGACAAGTACGACCAACACCCCAATCAAGACATTAAGTCCTTTGCTCATTTTTCACTACCTCCTGTTAACGAATTTTTTACGATTTTAGTTACTATATGGTGATGAAAGAATGAGTCCATCTTATATATATTTAATCCTAATATAATAATAATATATAATAATATTCGAATATCATCGAAAAGTTTATATAAACCCCCTACTGCCAGAATATCATGAGAAGAAAGATTATACAGCAAGGTCCTTCAACCTTGATGGTCAGCCTGCCGGCAAAATGGGTCAGACAGCAAGGCCTGAAGAAAGGCGAAGAGCTGGACCTCGAAGAATCCGGCAGCTTCCTTACCATAGGCACAAGGAAGAGGATTGAGATGCGGAAGACCCGCATCAACCTGGCAGATTACGGCAAGCTGGGAAGCAGAGCGATCGGCGCATTATACAAACAAGGCCTTGATGAGATAGAGATAATCTTCACCACTCCTGATGACATAGATATGGTGAACAAGAACCTGAATGAATTCATAGGGTTCGAGATAGTCCACCAGACCACAAAAGGATGCACCATAAGAGAGATATCCCAAGCAAAAGAAGAAGAGTTCGAAGCGATACTCAACAGGACAATACTGCTCCTGAAATCTATTGCAGAAGACTGCTACAACAGCCTGGCAGCAGACGATACAAAGATGCTGCCTGCACTGGCAGCAAGAGACACGACAATAAACAAGTACGCAAACTACTGCAGACGCATACTCAACAAGTACGGCTACAAGGAAGCCAAGAAGACACCCATGCTATACTATATAGTGGAAGAGCTAGAGAACCTGGGGGATGAGTACAAGAGCCTATCCCTTTTCGTGACAGAAAATAACGTGAAGCTCAACAAAGCACAGCTGGAACTCCTCTCATATGTCAACAAGATGCTGGATATACTGTACCACCTCATACTCAAGTTCGATATCGGCCGCGCAACAGAGCTGCATACGCTGCACAAAGGATTCTCAACAAAGATACACAAGCTCGAGAATACAAAAGAAGCAAAAGAGACAAGGCTTATCGATTCGCTCTCAGGGATGACGAGAATAATGATGAACATCCTCGGGCCCCTGATGACAATGGGAATCGAGTGAGTTCCACTTTCTAGAACACTGCTCTATAGAAAATATTGCCTTCGGTAGTTGCCACCAGGCTCCGCTTCTTCATAAATTTACTGTTGGGTGGGCCCCTCCCCGTAAGGGGTGCTCAAAGCAGCCAGTGCTTTGGCATCTCGCTCGCTACGCTCGGAGACGTCACCCTCCCACAACGCGATTCATTTACTGTGACTCGCTACGCAAAGGGCGGCAACACTATTTTCTACAGAGCACTAGAACACAGCGTCCCTGTCAAAGACATGACCCTTATTTCCTGTGTGCACATATATGAATATACCTGTATCTATCATATCCCTAAGATCCTCAGGTATCTTGTGACGATAACCCTGGACAACAGGCCCTGCATCACCGATGCTCTTGTCAAAATAATGGTCGACGCCTGCACTGAACATCACGTCCCTCAAGTTGTCTTCTCCTCCGACATAATAATCAGCGATCGTATTGACGACATTGCCTCCGTTCCTTATCTGGCATTCCTTGAGGTATCTGGCAAAGACATCCGTATCGGGGTTGCCAGTACTGAGTATATGCTTAAGACCGTCGCGTTGTCTTATGTAATTCATATGCTCATTGACATACATCTTATGATCCTTGATGAACCCATCAGGGACAAGATAATTCGTGGAGCGACCCTCAAAGTCAGCAGGATCAGCATCACGCACATCGTTCGCCTTCATTATAGATATAAACAATCGACCTGGAAGACTGAACTCCTGCTTAAGATTGGAAAAGACGTGTTCCACCATAGTATGACTCCTCAATCCGTACCTATGCTCAAGTCGTTGACCAAATACTTTTGTATCAACAAAAGATCCATAAACTTCATCCTGTTCCTCAAAGACAGCCATTGCCTGCTCATCAAGCTCAGGCTCATGCAATGCCACACT
>JAUVBP010000058.1 GCA_030591125.1 Candidatus Woesearchaeota archaeon
CTATTCGGAAAACACTTGAGTCTCTGTGATGCGAGCATCAGTGCCACGACTGTCTTGCCCATCCCTGTAGGTAATACGACCAGACAGTTCTTGTCCACGCACGTGCCGAGTATGGTCTCCTGGTACAGTCTTGGTGTGATGTTCTTGAGCATCATCTTGTATCTGGGTGTGTTCTGCTTTGCCTTTCCCGCAGGGTTTTCAACAGGGGCATCTATGTAGTCTGTAAGCTGCCATCTTGGCTGCGTATCTTGCTGTGGTGGTCTTGCGGTTTCTATCATGGTGTTACCTCTTTATTTTAAAATGTCGTGGGTTATTGATAGAAACACGTAAGCATCGTTTAAATAGCTCATCCGGGCGTGTCCAGTGGGTAGTGAGGAGCAAAGCGACGAGCTAGACACTGGGCCCAGAGCAGAATGCTCTCGTGTCCAGTGGCTAATGGACAATACAGAACAGATAAAACACCAAGAAATCAAATCAGAACTTAGGATTCACTATATTGACTAGAAGGACGAAATTAGTCACGAAATTACCGAATACCAGCCCAAATACTGCAAAACAGAAGAGCTTCGTCAGATAATCCTTTTTGTTCATATTTACACCTAGTATTATAATCTAAGAAGTCATTTATAAAGCTTTGCCTTGCTGTTCTTACTAGTAGTCATGACCCGGGCAAAAGACCTTGTAAGGCACTTCTACAAGCTTCATCATGCTTTGTTTCATTGCCTCAGGATCAGATGTAGGGAGATCTACCCGTCCATGCCTCTTGGTGCCGAACAGGGTATCTCCGGTGAATAAGGCGCTCTCAGCAGGATAAAGCAGACACATGCTACCTCGGGTATGTCCTGGAGTGTCTAGCCTCTTCAGCCCTTCAAGCTCTTCTGGCATCGGTTTGATATCTATTGCAGATATCTTCTCCGCAACGACCTCATCAAGGACTGTCCCTGATGCATCGCTCTTGAGATCCTCTATCTCTTGTGCAGAAGCATAAAACGTTGCATTCGGGAAGAGATCAAAGTTCCCACAATGGTCATAATGCAGGTGTGTGAATATCACGATATCAACTTTCTCGAAATCGACTGCGCGGCCCAGGAAATTCTTTATCATATCCCTATCTGTCCTGTTTCCTGTATCTATGATTATCTTCTTGTCTGCATCTATCAAGTAGATATTGTTCTTGTCAGTCCCTGTGAACTTCCATATCGTCTCAGCTATCTTTCCGAACATGATTCTTCAGGAATGTGCGGTGTTTAAATAATATTCCATTCACCCCGATACTATGGTCATCAAGCTTTTGGGGGCTGCCGACTTGTTGACAGCGGTTGCAGTGCTGCTCTTGCATTATGATCTGCTGGGCTGGCGCATCGGATTCATCTTTGTAGCATATCTTCTGATAAAAGGATGGCTATTCAGGTCGGACATCAACAGCGTGGTCGACATCATTTGCGGGATCTACATATTCATCATGCTATTCGGTCTCACGACCATAGCGACCTGGTTCATAGTGATATATCTTTTCCAGAAAGCAGTGTTCTCTCTTGCTTGAATCCCCTGCAGGACTGACTTATTCTATCTACCATTGCTTATCTATGTAAGAGAAAAATACAAGAAGCACGATGCCTCCAAGGATGAGCGCTCCGATTATCGGAACGATGCCGACGAGGTATGTCAAAAGGGTTGCGCACCCGATCAACGCGCCAAGCACAAAGACATAGACATATCTTGATCCGAAAAATGTCCTGCTGCCATTGAATGGAGGTACAGGAACCATATCAAAAAGGGCTATCCAGATGTTTATCATCATCAGCTTCTCGAGCAGAGGCCAACCGAGCCCCAGGTTGATTGTCTTTATCAGCACTGCAAAGAGCATGTTCGCTATCGGAGATGCCATCGCTATCCAGCCGAGATGCTTCATACTAAGGTCATGATGCGCTTTGCCTAGCCTGTGGACAGGAAGATGTGTTATCACCAGTACACCTGCAGCGATGAAGGGTAATGTACCGTTCGAGACAAACGCGATCACAAGACCTATCACCAGACCCAATATCCATATCTTGTATTGTGAACGGTATCCCATCCATATCGCTATTGTCCTATGTGCGACATCTCTTACAAGGAACGCAATCGCGACCAGGATGATTGTCACAAGAAGATTTTGAAGACCGGTACTCGGATCGAATTTTTCGATACCCCATTCTCTGAATGAGAATATGAATGCGATGACTACTATTGATATCAGAAGACCTCTTTTTTCAAAACGTTCCAGTTTCCAGTAACGCTTGACCTTATCTGTGAAATTACACCAACTGTACATGATTGGTTTTTAAGGGAATCTTCTTTATAAAGGTTTCTTAGGGAGGAGGCTGCACCCCTGCATTTACTGATATGCTGGCTTTGTGCCCTGCTCCGCTTGCTCGCTACGCTCACAAGCTCTCGCGTCGCCGACGCATGCGTGAGGTCGAATTGTTTAAGTTTCGCCGCAGGCGTTCCTTATTTATTGATTTTATTTTTTGAACTCAATGCATGCTAATTGGCGACTACGGTCACAAAGCCCGCAATAGAATAGAAATAACAAAAAAGGCTCATAGAACTAACAGCACAAATATGCTCACTGCAATCAACACAAAGAACAATGCATACTCATAATACGCCCCGGTATGCATGAACCCTCTCAGCTTGAACTTCAGCAACGGATGGAAAGGCATCACTCCCTGTGTTGTCAGCAGATCCGTAAATATATGTGATGCATACCCGAGCAGGAACCCTACAGAATACACAAGCGACCCTGAAAGCAGGAAGAACATGACAGGAAATATCACTATAGCAAAGAAAGAATGGAAAAATCCTCTGTGTTCAAAAAGGTAGGCTATAGGCCAGAACATCTGCCCCATCCTTGACTTTGGATGGTCTATGTCAGGGAACGCTGCACCTATCAGCAACAAGAACGCAAAAAGAAGCTGCTTCTCAGGGCTTACGAAGTTCAGCGCAACGACTGCGACAAGCAACCCTGCAGCCATATGTGTCTTGAACATCATGTTTACACTGGACAGAGAATGACCGTTAATAAATGTTAGGACGGCATTATTGGATAATTTACGGTTTTAGAGACTTATTAGTGACGATACTCTTTTCAACACCCATATCTCAGAAAACATAAATATATAAATAGAATAGAAGGGAACAATGAAGTAGATTATCATATTATTACGGGGGTATGATCATGATAAAGCTTTCATACGAACAGATTGCCGAGAAGATAAAAGAGAAGACTGGAATTTCTGATGAAGAGATAGAGAAAAGGGTCAATGAGAAGCTTGAACAGCTTGCTGGACTCGTATCGAAAGATGGTGCTGCACATATAGTCGCAAATGAGCTTAATGTGAATGCTTTTGAGGCGGCTGCAGGCCCCATGAAACTGAACAAGCTTATGCCCGGCATGCGTAATGTTGAAGTTGTAGGGAAAGTGCGCCAGGTATGGGAGATCAGGGAATTCTCGACTGCGAAAGGCAGCGGTAAGGTAGGCAGCTTCCTCATAGGTGATGACACTGCCCTCGCAAGGATAACCTGCTGGCACGGCCAGACAGATAAGATGTCAGGGCTGAAGCCTGACGATGTAGTCAAGATAGTGAACTCTTACGCTAGGGAGAATAACGGACGTGTGGAGCTTCACCTGAATGACAACAGCGAGATTGAGGTCAATCCTGCAGGTGTCACCGTCGAGGTTGCAGATAACCTTCAGCAGGGCGGTATGGAAGCCAAGAGGAAGAAGATATCTGAACTGGACGAGAATGATAATAGTGTCGAGATCCTTGGGACGATTGTCCAGGCCTTTGAGCCACGGTTCTTTGAGGTATGCCCGCAATGCGGTAAGCGCGCAAGGCAGCGTGAAGGGGTCTTTGCCTGCGAGCAGCACAATGAGGTCACTCCAGATTATTCCTATGTCATGAATGTCATAATGGACGATGGCAGTGAGACGATCCGCGCAATATTCTTCAGGGACCAGGCAGATCAGCTATTGAACAAGCCGAGAGAGGAAGTTCTGCAGTACAGGGAGTTCAAGGATAAGTTTGACAGTGTCAAGCTTGATCTGCTCGGCCAGATGATGAAGCTGACAGGACGCGTGACACGGAACTCTATGTTTGACAGGATTGAGATAGTTGCCAGAAAAGTGGATATGAACCCTGATCCACAGGAAGAGAGAGATCGCCTGAATAAAGAGCTTGGAAATGAGGCATCTACACAACCATAAAGATCAGTCACGAGCGTCACTCGTTTTGACGGACGGATTTTTAGGACCCTCAAAATCACTTTATGATTTTGGGGTGCAAATTGAGCGTAGCTCAATTGCACACAAGACACTTGGTCTTGTTGTGCCAAAACACACGGTGTTTTGAGCATGCTAAAAATTTATGGTGAAATTTTTGTGCATAAGGATAAGATAATTTCCGGAATTTTTATTTCACTTGTTTTGATCCTTTTTCTGCTCTTCATGACACACAAGACGCCTGAAAAGAGATATGTCCTTCTTAGCTTTGATGTCGAGCCTGTCGACGGAGAGCTTGCTGTGATGGATGTGCTGGACGTGATATACCGGACCAATACGAGCGCAACTTTTTTCGTCACAGGGGAGTATGCTGCTGAGTATCCTCACATGGTCAAGCTGATGTCTGGCAGGGAGATCGCTTCTCATGGTTACACCCACAGGAAACTTACTGAACTAGACAAGATATCGATTGAGGGTGAGCTCAAGAGCACAAGGCAGCTGCTGAAAGATCTCAGCGGGCAGGAGATCATAGGTTTCCGCGCCCCTTACAACATCATCGACAGGAGGACATTGGATATTCTGGATGATGCAGGGTATTCCTATGATGCGTCGATGATAGGGAGCTGGGGATTCCTCTATCCTGAAGTGCCGACCACACTCGGCGAGATTCCTGTATCAAGCATATTCGGCATACCTCTTGAAGATGTGGTCTGGCTGTACTACCTACGGTCTCCTGCTCTCTATTTCAGCATCCTTAAGGGAAAAGAGACAGAGATTGAATCGTTCCTGTTCCACCCTCATCATATAGCTCAACACAAGCACCAGTTTGAAGAGTTTATAAATTATTTAAAGGGGCATGACGTAATATTTATAAGCCACCGCGGACTGACAGAATTGGACCATGGGGGGTTGTAGACACATAGGAAGATCAGCAGTAGTTCTGTCATTATTAGTCATCATTCTCCTTATTGCGGGCTGCGGGGCCGATAGCTGCGGACCTACGAAGATCTACGAGAAGAGGGCAGTCACAAAGACCATAGAGAAGTATATTGACGAGCCGTATGTGGTGCAGGAGAACAAGGTCGTGGGTGAGAAGTGCATAGAGCAGCACTATAGTGAGATGAACAACTCTCGCTTCAGCATAAGTATAGAAGAGACTGAATGGGTCAGCAGACCCTTGATACCTGGAGAGACCAATTATGTCCGGCGTGTCGTGAACATCTTCAACGCGCTTGACGAGATAGATGCTATATACCTTGACAAGATTTTCTTATACAACGGGACCGAGACAAAGAGATCCAAGACACCTCTTATGTTCCTTGTTGACCCAAAGTCCACGCGGACGCTTTACGTCATGTGGAATACGCAATATGACCCTCTTAAGGATGTCACCGTTGACATGACTAATAACACGAAAGAGATAGGTTTTGAGACCCGTATAATGCGTATGTGTTATAATGAGACTGAAAAGGTGAATATCACAAAGTACAGGAAAGTTCTTTCAGATACAGAAGAGCAGGTCCTTGGCTATGATGATATAGTCAAGGTGAAACTTAATAGGAAGTGTTGAACTCACCTGCCAGGATCATGTTTCAGGTATGACTATTCTGGCCTCAGAAAGCGATTCTTCTGTGACCCACCTTCTATAATCAAGTTCAGAAGTGCCTATCTTCTTCATCCCTGTGACGATAAACCTGGCTTTCCGGGGGCTTTTTGTAAAGCCGCAGGTTTCTGTATCAAGACTGAAGTCCTCTAGCAGTGCAGAGAATCTTACATTTCCTTCAGTGCTGATAGAAGTTGACTGCGCAAATACTGCCTTTTTGGATGATAGGTCAAGCTCTTGAACACCATCTTCAAAGCAATATATCTTGAAATGTTCCACCGACTCAGGCTCAAGTATACTTCCATCAATATGATATGTGAACGGATCCAGCACAAACACCAAATTCTCATCTGATATCGCAACAGTTGATATCTTTGCTATCCCTGGAGAAAGATCGTCTTTTGAAGGCTCTGAAGAGACAGGTGTATTGAACACGGTCTCTTTTCCTGCCTTGTCTGTTGCAGTCACTGCAAACAGGTAGGATTTCTCATTCTCAAGACCGGTCAGGAAATAGAAGAATTTCTCTGCAGGACCTGAATAATAGAACTTATCCTTACCCAATTCAAAATCCCCTTCATCCATGGATTCTGTCGCACCTGCTGCATAACCTATGGCGCAGGTCTGCTCACTCACCAGACAAGAAGGTGAAAAGAGAGCTTCTGTAGCGACAGGGACATCTTCTTTGGAATCAAGCTTGAGTTTGATTTTCTTGATGCCTGACTTGTCCAGATCTATGCTGGAAGGCGCCTTATCTTTTACCGTAGATACTATTGAAGGATCCGTCCCATAATAGATTGTATATGCTACGGCATCGACACCTTCAACCTTATCCCATATCAACAATGAGGTGTTCGTGGCAAGTTTTGCATCCCTTACCTCAAAAGAGCCAATATCCGCTTCGCCGCTGGTGAGGGTATATGCGAACTTCAGTACCACCTGCTGCACGCCCATCTTGTTCTCATGATGATTGTATGCAAAGAAGGTGTTATTTTGCACGACGCAGAACTTCAGGGTCTTGGTATTGAGCTTGCATAGACGTTGTGAGAATGATTGTGAGGGTGCTTTTCCTTTAGGATATATCTCAAGCCCGATCTGTGGCGCTTTGTAGATGTCAAGGCCTTCCATAGAGCGGTCATATTTCAGTATCGTACTCAGGACTGAGCTTTCTGGTACCCCTTCCCTGATTTCAGGTACTGGTTCAAGATATCGGAATAGTTTATACCCATCATCTTCTGTACGGGTCCTGAGAAGTATAGCTATTACCTTATAATGATCATCATAGAAATCACCCATCTCAGATACATCAGTCCAGCCATAACCTCCATTGTACTGCCATTTTTGGGTCGTGAGCTCATATTTGAACAGCATGGCATCCAATTCAGGATATTTGATGGTTATCTCAGGTGCTGCGAGTTCCTGGTCTGTAAGGTCAGGATGCACATGTTGAAGATACGCCCCC
>JAUVBP010000089.1 GCA_030591125.1 Candidatus Woesearchaeota archaeon
GCTATCTATACCGCTCAACATACCTACCTTAACTACTGCGAATATTCCCCCATAGAACAGTATAGAAAGACCTAGAAGCTTCATGATCCAAGGGGCCCGCATGCTGTTGATATGTGGCTTTAGAGTGTACTGTGGAAGCTCCATGGTGTTACCTCTTTTTTTTGTGATAAAGATTTGGAAAGGTGAAATGCCTTTCTGGAATGCAAAGATAATCTCGACTTCATCGAGATTATCGAGCATTCAAAAAGGTGAAATTCCGACTTCATCGGAATTTAACCTTTATCGAATGGGCCTGCCCGGACTCGAACCGGGGATCTTCCCGAAGTCAACGGGATGTTATCCATGGCACAAATTCTCAGATGAACTCGCGTAGCCACTAAACTACAAGCCCGACTTTTATGATAAACTGAACTTGACCTCAATGCAAACAGAGTGCGAGCTCGTCCTCCACAATTAAGCCAGTATAGCTTAAACCACCCAAAATAAGGTTTTAACGCTATCTAGCTTAGAAAGGGAGTTTTTTAGTTTATAAATCTTACGGTAATTTGACGTGTTTAGACCATAAGAACAAGAAAAGAAGGTAAATAAAAAAAAATTATGATCAGTATCGCTTCCTTGCAGCGAACACGTACAGTGCGACACCTGCTCCGATTATCAGGAGAGACAGTAAGATCCCTCCCCAGATAGGTGCTGAACTCCTCTCATCAAAGGTCTCGACAAAGTCAAGGATTCCCTCTGAGAAAGCCCCTTCCTCTTCAGTCTTCTCTTCAATCCCTGACTCAAGCTCTGCGGAAGTCTCTTCCACTGAGACAGTCTTCTTAGGAGGAAGCAGGGTTATGATCGGTTTCTTGCTCACACCGAGCAGCTCAAAGGTAAAATCCCCTGTACCCCTGTTGAGGCCTGACGGAAGTATGCTGAGGTCAGACTCAGGTTCTTCATCAAGGTTCAGCTTGTACTTCTTGTCCTCATCAAGAGAATACTCCTTGTAGCTTGTAGACTTGGACACTCCCATCTTGGCCTTGTCAGAATAGACATACCTGAAGAGGAAAGAGTATGACTCCCCATCATACGTGTACTTCACAGTGTCTCCTGTCTTGAGCCTCAAGGTCTCAGTAGGATCGTTCTCGGTGAGCGTAAGTATGTAGGTGTCACCAGTCCGACCACCGCCACCGCCACCGCCGCCACCAGTACCACCAAGTGCTGGAGGTGCAGGTGGAGGTGTTCCAGCCGTAACATCAAAGGTCGTCATGACCTCATTGTTGGCTGAGCTGCACTCAGAGCCAGCTGTGACCCTGAAAGTGACTGTGTGCGTGCCTACAGAGATGCCGCCGACATTATGATTATACACCTGTGAAGATGTAGCTCCTGCCACAAGAGCGCCGACACTTACTGTAGTCACAGTAGCATTGTCAACAAGGATCTCTACCTGGACGTCTGAAGCGTCAAGAGCCCCTATGTTATCAACAGTAAAACTGAAGTCCAGAGCCGCATACTGGGCAACAGGACCTGCAGCACCGACAGTACTGAACGCAGCATCACTCCCGACAACAGTGAAGAAGTCACTCACCTGTACAGGCGCGACATCATAACCATTGCCATCATGGATGTTCTGGACATAAGCTGTCACAGAATCCACCCCGCAGTAAGCAGGTGTGAACACGTGTGCGCTTGTAGCTGTGGTACTGTTAGCTATAGAAGCATGTGAAAAGTCATTCGGGACAGCCAGACTTCCGCCATTTGAGGATATATATCCACTTACGCTGTTAGCGACTCCGCCGACATTGGTAAGATCCACATCGAGGCTGACAGCCTGTCCAAGAGTAAGAGTGCCGAGATCAGTGATTGCAGGCACGATTATAGGCGCGACTGCAGGACTGATTATTGTAGCATTAGAATACTTTGTACAGTTGACACCAGGACCTGATATGCTCACATTGAAGTCATACGGACCTGGAACAGCACCCTGGACAGTCCAAGTATAGATGGTCCATGGAGCTGAAGCAGCAGGGTTGGTCCCTCCTGCAAGTGTCAGACCTGCAGGTAATGCAAGCGTGACAGTATCCCCGCCTGAAGCAGTCTCTGCATTGAAGAAAGTTATGTTGAAGTCAACCCCCACATATAATTCCTTTGAATGCGCACTGAGAGTCCCTTGACACACCTGCGCTGCTGCGATTGAGCTCATGGCTAGCATGAACACGATGCAGACAAACAAACTCATGATTCTTGATTTCATTTTTAGCCTTCTTTGTTTTCTTTTATCGAATCTTTCTAAGCGTGTCTAAAGCTCTTCTCCTCGGTAGCAATATGAAATGATAAATCAAATGATAAACAAAAAAATATTTGACAATCTCAGATGACTGTTATGAGCTTAGATGTTATTGATGCAGCATCAATCTCATTGTTGCCCAGGCTTGCGCTTATCACATAAGTGCCTGCAGTGTTTGCTGTAAAGCCCCACTGGACAAGCTCGAACTCACCGCCAGCAAGATCAATAAGCTGGACAGGAGAACCGACGCTGAAAGCGCTCAGGTCACTTGACCAGATGCTGACCTCAAGATCGTCGAAGCTCTGCACACCATAGTCATTCTGCACTGGCAGATATGCTGAGAAAGTACCGCCTGCGAGCACAACTGTGCTGGTCAGGAAGATCTCCCTTGTGCTTGAACTGACAAGATCATCGACAGACCACACATCAAGTGTAGTTGCCTGTGACTGGTCAGACAGGTCACCCTCGCCTGCAAGAGGCACTGCACGGACGACAACGATGTCAGTCCCTGCAAGAGTCGCATTATAGTTAAGGGTAACAGGCACAGTAGCTCCTGTAGTGACAAGCACTGCAGTCGAATCGACAATCATGCCATTCACTTCAAGCTCAACAGTCACAGTCTCATCAGCGACACCCTGGTTCTGCACATCTGAAGTCACATCGATGGAATCCCACAGATATGATGTAGTGCCGACATTTGAGTGAGCTATGGTGTTGACTGAGATGTCTCTTGTGGTAGCTGTTGCGGTTATGACCACATTATCTGTAGCCCAATCACCATCAGCATCAGTCACATTGACGACAGCAGTAAATGTTCCTGCAAGATTGTATATCACAACAGGATCCTCTGTGGTTGAGTCAACAGTGCCATCATTGTCAAAGTCCCACTCATATGTGAGAGGAGCATCTCCGCCAGTACCTGTAGCGTTCAGCTGGACCGTAAGAGGAACAGCTCCACTGACAGGTGTTGCGGAAGCGACAACAGTAGGCACATTGCTTGGAGCACTTGTGTTCACTTCGAATGTGAAGTTCGCAGCAGCGAAAGCATTGTTCGTGCCATCACTGCAATCAACATTCCATGCATAAGTGCCATCAGCAAGACCGACATAGTCAAAGGTGCTGGATGAAGCGTTTGCGACAACCTGACCTGCAGCGTCTATAATCCAAACACCGCTTGTGTCTGAATAGACATCACAGGACATTGCAGCAGAAATGTCATCTGTCACGCTGTACTGGATTGTCACATTGCCATCATTGTCAACAGACATATCAGCAGGTGCTGAAAGCGTAACGACAGGCGCAGTCACATCGACAATGCTGGTGTCAACTACAAACGTGAAGTCAGCGACAGCGAAAGCAGCATTAGTGCCATCACTGCACTCTACATTCCACCTGTAAGTGCCATCAGCAAGACCCAGATACGCATGCGTATTCAGTGTTGCGTTAGCAGTCGACTGGCCGACAAGGTCTGCCTGCCAGGTACCTGTAGTGTTAGAGTACACATCACAGCTGATAGGATCAGCCATATCATCAGTCACACCATACTGCACAGTCACATCACCATCTATATCGATAGAACCATCAGCAGGAGCTGAAAGTGTGATGACTGGAGCAGTAACATCTCCCGGACCTGGTATCACTGAAGCCAGTGTCGTGAAATTGAACGGGCCAGAGGTAGAACAGGTGCCGAATGTGTTGCATGATGTGATGTTGTAATAATATAGTGTGCTTGGTGCAAGGCCTGTGAGCGGCAGGTTGTGATTGAACACAATAGCAGCATCAGAGACAGTTGAACCAAGAGCTGTGGTAAGTCCGAACTCAACGAGTGAGTCAGCAGCCTGATCAGTCCCCCAGGTGATGTTAGCTGAGACGTTTGTCACGCCAGCTTCAGTCACTCCGAAGATGACCGGTGCAGGGATACTCACATTGACTGCGACAGCCCTAAGGGTCGAAGCAGTGCTTCCATCAGCATCAGTCACAGTCAGGTTCACACTGTAAAGTCCAGGTGAAGCGAAAGTGACAGCTGGTGTGGCAGTTGTAGCATCAACAACACCATCATTCTGGAAATCCCAAGCCCAAGCAGTTATAGTATCGTAACCTGTTGACAGGTCAGTGAAGTTCACCTGCTCACCAGCAGAAGGGTCAGCTGGAGTCCAGCTGAAATCTGCTGTAGGAACAGTATCATTCACTATGACCGTCTCAAGGTCCAGGCCGACATCACCATCATTGTCAGTCACCTGACAGGTGACTGGATAGTTGCCGTCCTGAGTATATGTATAGACTGAGCTTGTGCTCGTAGTAGAGATACCATCACCATACATGACCAGATAGCTTAAAGGCGCATTGCCACCAGATATTACCGCACAATCGACAGTGACTGTCAGAGGCTCTGTGCCAGAGACAGGAGTCACAGTCACATCAACAACAGGAACGTTGTCTGCGACAACAACAGTCTCAACATGAGACGTCTCTGATCCATCGCCATCAGTTGTCGTAAGTACAACCAGATAGTTACCCTCTATATCATATGTCTTTGCAGGGTTCTGAACAGTAGATGTGTTACCATCACCGAAGTTCCATGCCCAGGCGACAACACCATCATAAGCAGTTGTAGCGTCAGTGAACTGGATCAGGTCACCTTCTACAGGGCTTGCTGGTGCGTATGTGAAGTTGGTGTCAGGCTCTGTATCAAATGTGATCAGAGTAGCAAGATCCACATCAACATCACCATCAACATCAGTCACAGTACAGGTAGCATCATAAGTGCCGTTCTGCGCATAAGAGTGAGATGCTGTAGCAGTCGTAACAAGTGCACTACCATCGCCGAAATCCATGCTGTATGTGAAAGGCATATTACCACCACCCACAGTACAGTTGAAATAGACATCAAGAGATTCCACACCATCTGTGACGTTTGTAAGCAGATTCACGACAGGAACATTGTTGTCTATTGTTATGATCTCATTGTCCATGCCGACATCAAGGTCGGCGTCAGTCACAGTACAGGTAGCGTTGTAGCTTCCCTCAAGAGCGTATACATGCGTATCATTAGCAAGCGTACTGACCGGGCTTCCATCACCGAAGTCGAGCACATAGCTCAAAGGATCATTTCCACCAACAACTCCGCAAGTGAAATCAAC
>JAUVBP010000150.1 GCA_030591125.1 Candidatus Woesearchaeota archaeon
TCTGTTGCACAGATGCTTCCACTGCTGTATACGCAGTTTCCGCAGGTCTTGTCCTCTGGGTTTACCCCCTCGCCGTCATTCCAGCCGCAGCTGTCCTCTTCACTCAATAAATAACCATCATAGTAACTGTCCTGCTTGTTGCCGTCATATATGTTCTCCCTGTTTCCACAGGAGTCCATCCAGTACACTCCTTCCTTGCCTTCCACGCATCCTGGTGTCTGTTGCGGTGCGCAGTCGCATTGCAGCCTGTCGTTGCTGCATAGCATGTTGTGATAGAAACCATCCTCATATGTGATGTTCCCTTGTATGACCTCGGAACCTGCTGTCCCGCAGTTGTTCCTTGTTGTGAATGTGCATGTGTCGCCTGATACGCAGCATCCCATGTCCAAATTCTTGACAGAATCTAAACATTGCCTCTCTGAGTTTGTGTTCTCATCAAAGCTCATTGTTATGCCTGGAAATTTTGCAGCCTCTTTCTTGCATCTTATCTCTGAGACGAATGATGCCTGGTCGCCTATTACACAGCAGCCTCTTGTGCATTGATCTATGCCGCATGTTGCATCAGAATTCCATATCATTCCTTCCTGTTCTGCACATTCGCTCTTTATTGTGTTCTTGAAGCATCTGCCCTCGTCTGTGCTGTAGCAGCATCCCAACTGGCAGAATGATGTCTGCTCGCAAATTGTATATGTTGATTTATAGTTTGCATCACAGCTAGTTTCATCATCATACCTGCAATAAAGACCTGAATTTGTCTTTTCACAGCAGGCATTGGCAGCATAAGCCATGCTAGAAAACAAAAAAAAGGTTAAAAAAAAGGTCAAGATTTTTGTTGTCTTGTTCAAAGTGACTCACCCTCCACGGCAAACTGGAAAATGTATGGGTTATCACTCCTTTTCAGCACATATATCTTGTCAGGGTACGGCCTTCGCTTGTATATCATGAACTTGCCCTTCTTCTGGAGCATGTACATAAGCTGGTCGAACTCCCCAAACTGGGTCTCGAAGTTGAGTATGTCCTGTGCAACATCATACAGTTGCCCTACAGGATAGTCCACTACTTCCTGGAAATCCTTTTTCGATACTTCAGCGCCTTCCTTTCCTTTCAGGACTATAGGGTATTCCATGTTTATGAACACCTTAAGGGACCTTATATCTACTTCAAGATCATAAGTGCTTGGGGCATCTATTGTGTAGCCTGCAAGCGCTCCTGCAAACTTCTTGATGTTCAGGCATTCCTTCATCTCATTCTTGATTGCCTTTGTCAGCTCGTCCTCCATGCCTTCCAGTGTCAGCAGCCTGTTTGTGCATGTTGGTCTGGCGACTTGGTTCCAGCAGAGATAGCTTATTGTATAATCTTCATAGTAACGATAGCTCTTTTCAGGAACGCTCAGGAATCCTCCCTGCTTTCCCATCATGTCAAGAGGTGCTTTGGCCGAATCAGCCATGCATTCTAGAACTTGCGTCTCGATCTTGTCCATTTCACTTCTTAAGTCTTCCTGGCCTACTTGCAAAAAACTTACTCCTGCCTTTCTTCCAGCAAAGAATAAGATAACTAGTGCCAGGATCACTATACCGGCTATTATAAATATTGTGGCTTGGGCCCTCTTTTTTCTTCCCATTTTTTCACTCCTATATTATCATTTTTATGTTTAAATATGTTTCGACGTATTTCAAACTTCTGTCACCATTATGGCTGAGCTTGGATTGTTGTATATGTCAGCGCATATCACATATGTCTCATCACCTGCTGTCGATCCGGAGTGGGTGGTTGTCCCGTCTCCGGTAGCTTGAGTCCCTGTACCAAACACGAAACTTTTATCAGATCCGTATTCGCAGTTTGCAGGTTCGCTTGTGATTATGTATAGGATGTTGTTCTGTATCCATACCTGTGACACCAATGGTGCTGCAATATCCTGTGTGACAACAAAGTTGGTGTCCCTCTTGACCTGGTTGCCCCCTAGGTCCTCACATTCTATCGCGTAAGTGTATGTCCCTTTTGGCAATAAGTATAATGGTTGGGTATGTGCAGTGGCGTCGGTGTTGATGAATTCTATGACTGCTGTTGATCCTGCACCGAATTTACAGATTGACTTTCCGCCTTCAGCACCGTCGATTGTTGATACTTGCAATGTTACATTGTTTGTGAAAAGATCTCCTGTCGGAGCCACATGTGATATGTTTAGTGGGATTGTCCCTGTCAGCAGGAAGTGGAAGTTCTCGGACATTGAGTTTCCTGCCCTGTCCTCGCATGCGAAGTAGAAGTTGTTCGGCTGTGCGTCTAGGACTGGCAATGTTGCTACGCACCTATATGTGCTGAACAGCAGATCCTTGTTCGTCGATGACGCGCATAGTAAGCTATGGGTTGCGTCTGATGTCATCAGTGAAAAGTCCTGGTTTATGTCAGACCACTTGCATGTCAGTCCTGGTTCGTTCACGTATAGGTATAGCTCCTGCTCTGATGCCCCTGCCTGAACAAATGCACCGCTTTCCAGGCTTGTCCCTTCGACCATAGGAGGTGTCAGGTCTGGCCCCTTGTCTGCCTTGAAGTTGATCTGGTACTCTGCTGCATCCTTTCCGTTTTCGTGGGAATCCACGCACCTTACGAAAAGATTGTATTCTTGGTCAGGCATTACATTGATCATGACGTTATGGAAGTAGTCAAAATATGGATATGAGTTAAATGTCCCTGTCATCTCGCCATAGTTTGCTGTGTGCTCGTACTCAAACTTGCACTGTGCAGGCTCGTCTGTCTCTATTCCGAAAGTGACTGTTGAGTATGCGTCAAGGTCTGGTGTTATCTTGTATCCTGTCGCTAGATTCCCTATGGTGAACTGGTTTGTTATGTCCTGGGCCTGGAACTCTACATTGAATGTGCTGTCCCATCTTGATATGGCTGGCTTATTGACATCGTTAGGGTGGTCGTGTATGCATGTTGGCCTGCCTGGTGACCCTTCGTTCTCTGATATGTAACCACATGCAGTTCCTAATGACTTGCACATGTATTCTGAGCATGTGTATCCTGGGAGTATCTCTCCATCTATGTCAGGCAGTAGCCCTCCCTCGCTCTTCGGCTGGTTGCAAAGATCACAGTTGTCGCCGCCGAATGGAGGCTGCCATGCCTTGCATGTGTAAGTTACAGTTACATCCTTTGTTCCTCCGCCGCCATCTGACCAAAAAGTCATGATAAGATTGAATGCCATCAAAGCTATTGACAATGCAGGTATTCCCAAGAACACTGGATTCATTGCTCCTGTCCAAACCATTGGCAACAGTTTGAATGCTAATCCATCAATCACCCCTTTAGTAATACTGTTCATGGAATCGCTGCCTGAAGGGAATTGTCCTGTGCTTAACCAATTGCTCAAGAAATCAGATGCTGCTGCCATGCCCCCGTGCATTGCTGCTGCACCCCATGTATTTTGAGCTGCATTTATTCCTGCCTGTTCTCCTAACCCTCCTGCTGCATCCCCTCCTCCATCAGAGCCATACCAACTATCTTGAAAAGCTGCCTGTTCAGAAGATAAAACATAATCCCCTCCACCAACCTGATCCCAAGTCCCTTGACCAAACTTACCAACAAAGGAGTTTTCAAATCCTTGTTCAACTCCATCAAAATAAGCATCAGTAAATATCTCCTGCCCAAAATTGTTCATCATAACATTAAAACCAGCACAAGCTGCAAAGTCCATCATCGCTCCCCACAACGCTGGTTCCATCCAGTGCCAGCTTGATGGTGGGCTAGGCTCGTCGTTCTCAGCTGATTCCAA
>JAUVBP010000215.1 GCA_030591125.1 Candidatus Woesearchaeota archaeon
AAGAGTCTTCTTCTTCATGAAAGAGATTGCAGACCGCTTTGCGATAGTCTTGATCGCATAAGAATAAGCCATAGTAGCAATCCCACCTAATGCAGGTATGAAAAGCAAGGGAGTATCATGCACAAAATAAGCGAAAGCAAGCGCACTTGAGCTAAGGGCCATCCCTGTGTATGCCACCTTATTCAGATGAGTGCCGTTCCAACAGTCCTTATCGTAGAATCCTTTGGCCTCTTTCAGAAACCGCTTCCTAAGCTCTTCATGATTCTTTTCAGTAACTTCCTCTAGCGAGATACTAAACCACCTCCCAACGCTTGGAGTAGTGAAACAAGTAGTGTAATGATAAGACTCAGTAAAAGACTCAATCAACACCTGGATGCTATATCAGTACAATAATACCGATATCACTATAACGCTTCTCAAGGTAATATATGGCACGAATTTATAAGAAAGTATCCATGAAAAAATCTCTCAAAACGAAAGAAATACGCTCCTTAGAGCTTTTATCGTTAAAATTACGGAAATAGCCAAATAGGTGTTTTGTAACCATTGTGTAGTGGTAAAAAAGCGAAAAGTTTATATATTAGTTCCTGACAGATATATAGAATAGTGATACTGGCGCCATATGGCGTATATTAAGGGGTGCGAGAAAAGATGTCAAAAACAATACTACCTTATGTTACACTGATTGCAGCAGCAGGCTGCGCTACATCTAACTACAATAGCAAATTCAATGATCCTATAGATTCTATGGACGTCCTTGGAGTTGAGGACTCTACAGAGCTAAGGTTCCTTTCAGCAGGTTATACAACAACCGCATCTAATGTTCCAACAATCATTGATGTCGCTTCACTATATGCAGGCAAGACACAGGTCAAGAAAAGAGCTGATCGAAGCCTATTGATACCAAGAGCATCAAGAGAAACAATAGATGACAAATTCATTGTACAAGTCCTTGAAGATGCTGATTCAAACAGTGACAAGAGAGTCACTACAAGAGAATTATCAACATTCAAGGGAATCCTCTATAATAAGCTGAAGACAATGGTCGGCAGGTATGCAACACCTGAGCAGGCAATGGAGAAGCTTGGATTAAGCAATCCAGAAGATCTTGTCGCACTTCCAGCAGGCTACTTCACTTCACAATCAAATTACAGTAAACTAAAGACACTGGCAGGCATCTACTCAGGAACTGTAGAAGTCAGGTGGACCGGAAACGGCTGTTCTGCAACGGGAAGTTATGATAATAACCCTGCAGTGCTTGAAGCACTCGTAAAATTCGTTGATGCAAATGGTGACGGGTTCATCACCGGCGGCGAGACATTCACTGTAAGGCGAGATGTATGCGATAGGATGAAACCAAGTGCAGCAGTACAGCCACGCAAGAGACAGAAGAAAGTCATCAGGCTTCAAGCTCCAAGGAAGAGAGGCCACACGCATCACAGGCACTCACCCAGGCAGCAGAGGCGTGCTGATCAGCGACCAAGCGGAATACTGTAAGACTGAATATTTTTTCTTTCTTGACAAGTCAACACCATAACCATCATCACTTACGATAGTTTTTTAAAAGATAAAAACATACTATACACCATGACAAAAACGAACAGAGTTGGTTGCGTTCATTGTCCGCGACAGTAAGCGGGCCTGTTCTAGTCTGAACTATATTCTTTGGCGAAACATGTTCCATAGGTAGCTTCCGCTGCCTCCAATAAACAAACTAAGTTCTGTATGGAACACAGATGACGAAACAAAGCAGTTTTTGCGCTTTTTCTCGTCGATAGAATGACTGTTGATCAGAAGTTAGCGAGAGCCATTCTACTTTGTAGAATGAAAATATCAAGATTAATCAATAAATAAAAAACGCCTTCGTCGAAAAAAACATCAACGACGCCAAAAGCGAATGAAGCAGTACAGAAACAAACAGAACAAAAAAACAGTAGAAAACGCCTGCAGTAGTGTAATGGAAGCATTTGAGACTGTGGATCTCAAGGAGTGGGTTCAATTCCCACCTGTGGGCCTTGAATCATACTGAATAAAATGTGGAGAGATATAATCTTGAACAAGAAAAACAACACAAACCTTATAACATATCTGTCCGTGCATACTTCCAGGTGTTAAGAGATGAAACGAGACAAGCTAGATAATTTCAAATACATCAATGCAAACAATACACTGGTGCTCAAGTCTGACAGGCCGGGAAAGAAAGTATGCATACTCGGTGGAGTGCACGGCAATGAGATTGCAGGTATCGGAGCGATAAGGAAGATACAGGAAGATCCAGATTTCAGGATCGATGCTGGAGAAGTATGCTTCGTAATCTGCAACCAGAGAGCCATAGAAGCTGACAAGAGATTCATCGAGGAGAACCTGAACAGGTGTTTCTCAGACAGGAAAGAGCGCACAGGATCATATGAAGAACACATATCTGATGAGCTCAAGGAAGTGCTTGACAGGTATGATATATGCCTTGACCTGCACAATTCAAACACACCTGATGCAGATCCGTTCATCATATGTGAAGAGCCCTCACTTCCACTCCTGGACTGCATACCTGCAAAGAAGGTCCTGTTAGGGATAGGGAAGCTTGAACCCGGAGGCACAGACCACTACATGTATCAACAAGATAAACCGGGAATCTGTGTTGAGTGCGGCTTTTCAAAAGAT
>JAUVBP010000117.1 GCA_030591125.1 Candidatus Woesearchaeota archaeon
AACTGCTAGCATGCTAACTGGCGACTACGGTCATGATGGTGCTAATGCAAGAGATAGAGAAATAACTAGCAAATAATCAAAATAAGAAAATAGAACTAAAATAAATAATTAGATATCATCACCAGGGCCGTCAACATCCGTAGGAGCATCTGACTCCCTGAATATCTTGGCGAACGATGGTGTAAGCGCTATCCAGTCATCACCGAATCCTGCAATGTCTCCTTCAATCGCTTCGCAAGTCTTCTTGAGCTTGTTGATCGCGCGCTTCAACTCTACCAGATCCTTGTCCTTCAATGGTTTTATGTTGACAAGGCTTATCGTATACCCTTCACGCAAAACGTCAAGAATAGGCTTTATGTCGCTGAAATCCTCAATGACGAACGGTCGCACAGTTATCTTTTCCTTAGATGGTGGAGCGACGCCTTCAGGAGGAATCTCGACATAGCCCTGATCACCTTCGCCTGGTAAGTCAAAATCGTCAGAACCAGAAAACTTACTCTTGATCTTGCTTATTAACCTCTTCATGGTCATGCCTCCTACTTTTCCGTGGACTGTGAGTAGCTGTAAGTCCTGAAATCCCCTTTGTTTAATAGCAGGATACCTATTATCCAAGTATTTAAACCTTTCGCTTTGTCGTTTTTTGTTAGCATTCCAGAATAGCTAATATTCAAGGAGTTTCTTAAACCGTCAATAATGCCCTTCCTGGACCCTGAGACACCACCTCAAAAAAATAATCAACGCACCTGACCAGGTCCAGTCAAATCAAAACCTTTTTATACAACTGTAATTTCAAAAAGCCCTAAAGTATAAGATTTCAGTAAATATCAGTACATCAAGGTGTAAACATGACAAAGAGAATAGGGGGTTTCAGAAGGGGCACACGCAGTAAGCTCAAGAAGACCCGCAATGAAAAAGGAAAACTCAGCTTGAGGAGGTTCCTCCAAAAGCTAGATGATGGAGACAGGGTACTGCTGAATGCAGAACCTGCATACCAGAAAGGCATGTACTTCCCAAGGTTCCATGGAAAGGTAGGCACAGTCAAAGGCAAGAAAGGGATCTGCTATGACGTTGCGATAAAGGACCATGGCAAAGACAAGATACTGATCATACATCCTGTACATCTCAGGAAACTAGAATAAAATGACGAAACCAGAGATAATCGATGAGAAGCCAATCAACATGGCAACGCTCAAAGAAGAGCTGAAGAAGATAAAGAAAAGAGATGACGCCCTGAACTTCAGAGCAGAAAGGACAGAAGAGTACCTAAGCCAGTTTGTAGAGCTCAAGGACAAGGAAACAAAAGATCTATGCAAGAAGATTGAAGCGCTCGACGTACCAAGACTGAAACAAGAGCACATAGTCAAGCTTGTGGACATCCTGCCTGTTACGCCAGACGAAGTGAAACTGGTACTTCAAGGGTACACGATAACAGTAACGAAAGAGAACATGAAAAGGGTTGCAGATGCGATACAGGAATCAACAACCGCGAAATAAGGGAAGCGGTATGTTGGTGATAAAAAAGCGTGTTATACAAAGCGCGGTTGTTGAGATAAAAAACATACTGAGCAACGTCACCAACATAAATGCAGAAGTATGCTTTTTTACCAATCACTCAAAAAAGAATAATACTGAACACATTGTCGGAAGAAAATGGAACACATCCAGAGAGATAAAGAGGAGTCGGCCATCGTGCTTGACTTCCTCCCTCACGGCTATCCGTTTGACCCACGGCCAAGCCATGTCAAGACTCCTATAGTGCAAGCCATAGGCAAGAAACGATTCACACTTCTCGAACTCTGCCCGAAGAAGGGCATATTCTTACAGCCGAACGATGATGTATACATCGGTGATGGCAAGAGAGAACAGATACACCACATACTCGGCAAGCTGCAGTATGATAAGATGACCAACACAGCACTCGGTACGTTGGAGATAGTGATCAAGGAAATGGTCAAGGAAAGGGAAGAATATTTTGTCAGCTTCTTCAACAGGGCGCAGCCGATAACGATAAGGATGCACCAGCTGGAGCTGCTTCCAGGCCTAGGTAAGAAGCACATGAACGCCATAATCGAGGTAAGGGAAGATAAAGATTTTGAATCCTTTGAAGATCTGAAGGCAAGGGTCAAGCTCATACCCGACCCTGAGAAGACAGTGCTGCGAAGGATAATGCTCGAGCTTGAAGGTAAAGAGAAGCACAGGATATTCACTGATTAAAAAGTAGTTCTATCTCAATCGTATATGACCATAGTGTTGAAATTTCTTTCTCCTTTTAAACCAATCACAACTAATAAATATCTCTTCAAACACGTCCTGTATCGAAAAGAGGACGCGGAAGAAGAGGAGAGATATTTGTTAGACACTGCTGAGGAAAAAAAGGTTGATGCAATCATCACCGGCACTGTGGAAGCGGGTGCCGGAGAGATGTCTTCTGACACTGTTTCTAGACCTGATGCTCCTAAATGTTATGATATAATATCTGTAGGTGCAGGACCAGCAGGACTGTTTGCAGCATATGAAGTGGTGAATCATAACAAGGCTCACCCCGACAAGAGACTACACATGCTGTTGATAGAGAAAGGCAAGAGCATAGAGACAAGGAAGAAATCAGAAGTGATGTGCGGAGTCGGAGGGGCAGGCACATTCTCTGATGGTAAGCTGCACTTCACGCCTGTGCTCAGCCATGAGAAGATGCTCCATCTGTATTCCATGCCTGAATACCAGACATACCTTGATTATGTGGACAAGATATTCACGGAATTCGGCGTCACAGCACCATACTTCCCAAAGGACCAGGAAGAGGTCGAGGGGATGGTGGATGAGTGCAAGAAACATGGCATCCAACTGTTCATACGCAGGACACGGCATGTAGGCAGTGATGTACTGCCAGGGATAATAAAGAACTTCACAGACTATCTTGTGAAGAATGGCATAGAGTTCATGACTGAGACATATGTCGATGACGTGGTGATTGAGGATGACACCTGTAAAGGTGTGAAGCTGGACACAGGAAAAGAGATCCTTGCAAAGGATGTCCTGCTTGCCCCTGGAAGATATAATGCAAAGTGGCTGCAGGAACTGTGCAAGAGATATGATATAGAATTCACCTATGAGAAAGTTGAGATCGGTGTGAGAGTCGAATTCCCTTCAATCATCATGAAAAAATATGCTGACGTGATGTATGAATCCATATTCAGGGTCTACACAGACACATTCGATGATCCTATACGCACATTCTGCCCCTGCCCGAATGGCATGGTGGCTACAGAAGAGTATGAAGGGTTCGTGTGCGTCAATGGGCATAGTCATTCTGACCATAAGAGCGAGAATTCCAATTTCGCTTTCGTGACTGAGATCAATTTAACAGAGCCTGTTGAGAATACAATACTCTATGGTAAGTCAATAGCACTTCTTGCCACAACAATAGGTGGTGGATTGCCCATAGTACAGAGGCTTGAGGATCTTAAATCAGGGAGAAGGAGCACAAAGGCAAGGCTCTCTAAAAGTTTCATAACACCGACGCTGAAAAAGGCAGTACCTGGAGACATCTCGATGGCACTGCCGCACAGGGTGGTGACCAATATCAAGGAAGGGCTTGCGAAACTGGATGCTGTGATGCCTGGGATAAACTCTTCTAATACATTACTCTATGCTCCTGAAATCAAATTACGGAGCTCCAAAGTAGTCACTGGCAAGCATCTTGAGATCCTGAATGTAAAGAACCTGTATGTCGCAGGAGATGGTGCAGGGGTCGCAGGTAATATAGTCGGTGCTGCGGCTACAGGGTTGATAGCTGCGCGAGGGATAATTGAGAAGAGTTGATGATTGGGCGCTGGCGTCTTTTATTTCTACTCAGCAAACACCTGAGCCTGATATACATCTACTTTCGCGGTCTTCCAGCAGTCTGTAGGGCTGCCTTGTTTCCTGCAGAGGGATTCGAGGAACATATTCTTGTCAGTAATGCTCTCCCAGACCTGCGGTAGATAGGTCGATGAGCGGAAGCCTGAACGGAGGACCACGCCGTCGATCCCTGGACGGAGTTGGCTCAAGAGGTCCTCTGGTGAAGAGTATTCTAATGGTGCAGGGACTGTGAGGACACTTACATCTATATGCAGGTCGTCCAGCTCATCAGCAGTGACAGGTGTGAACCTCGGGTCTGCAGTCGCTGCGTTCACAGCGTTCTCGATGATGCACTCATACAGAGGTTTCTGTGGAAGTATGTGACCTATGCAGCCACGCAGACGACCATCTTTGTTCAACGTTACAAAACAGCCCATGACCTCTTCCATCTGCGGCGTCAGATCGAGACTGTACATCTCTTGATGCGGAGAGGCTGGAAATATTTGTCTCACAGACAGAAATAGTCCTTCAGAATCTTGAATTGAGAAATAATGTTCTGAAAAG
>JAUVBP010000052.1 GCA_030591125.1 Candidatus Woesearchaeota archaeon
ATCCGTTCAGTAAACTTTAAAAACAAAAGTCGTATGTGTATCTTGATAGGTAATGAAGGTGAGAAATATGAACTGGGATGATTACAAATCAAAGATTGTCGAAGCTCTGGATTCCTTCGAGTTTGACGATGGCCTTGTCAATGTCCTGAGGGATTCTATAAAGAACAATCAGAGGATTTTTGTCGGAGGGAATGGTGGCAGTGCGGCGCTTGCACAGCATTATGTCTGTGACCTTTCTAAAGGTGCGACTAAAGATTGGTCTAAGAATTTCAGCAGGTACAAGGCAATCTGCCTCAGCAGTAATCTTGGCTACATGACTGCAATATCAAATGATGCGCATTATGATGAAGTGTTCAAGCAGCAGCTGATAAATCTTGCAGAGCAGGGTGACATAGTCATCCTGATATCTTCTTCAGGCAACAGCCCGAATGTTGTTGAGGCTGCAAGATACGCGAAAGATAATGGTATGACTGTGAATGGCGTGAGCGGCTTTTCAGGCGGTAAGCTGAAGGAGCTTGCGGATTACTCTGCACATATGAACTACGAGTCATATGAGGTCTGTGAGGACATACACGCTATCTTCGGCCATTTCCTGGCATGCACGCTGAGAGAAGACTGATGCTTTTCTTTTCGATACCAAAGATGCCAAATATTCACCACTTATAAGTGGTTAAAAAGCGAAACCTTTATAAAGAGGTGCTGTTTCTGGCGTATATGATGGCAGATAACCCTATAAAGCATCCTGGGCAGACCTCCTTGGAGCAGGATTATGAATTTCTAGAGCGTGCCGGCAGGCATCTCAATATCAATAAGTGGGGTGAATTTCTGATGACCTGGACCAGGTCACTGGAGAGCTATGGGACGCCAAGGAGCTTTGTAGACTCGACACGATATGAGAGCGCAAAGGTAAAGTTTGGAGATCAGGAATATCCCTTTGTGTACGCAGTATCTGCAAATTATGCGCAGCGTAGCGCATTGATGGATGGCCAGGAGAAGTATCCTAATCAGGAGCCTGAAGATGCTTACGGGCTGGAACTCAATCTGGATTCATGTTTCTTGTGCCAGAATGTTGCTCAGGCGATTGATGCTGAGAATCATCCTGATGAGGTCCTGAGTAATATGATGTATGATTTCGGAAGTCATTTTATACTTCCTAATAGGTATCCTGCACAATTCGGGCATTCACTTTCAGTCCCGAAGGATCATGATGACCTGTCTGATCGTGTACTGCCACAGGCAGAACATGACCTAATCACTGATACAAAAATATATTATCCAGAATCTGGAAAGACAAGAGGCAGTCTGCTTAAGAGGGAGTATCTCACTTCTGTACTGGATTCGTGTGATGAGTTGGGTCTTGTAGGTATAAGGAATCATGTTCTTGATGGCATGAGCATACCCGGTCACGATCATTTTCATCTGATGCCAGAAGACCTATTATCATTGATTGAATCTATTATCGGAGGTCTGACAGAGACAGGATATGGTCGTAATATATTCATGTCGCAGAATACGCCCTTCGACACGCTGCTGATACGAGCAGATGGAGGCGAAGCGATATCTGAGATAGCAATACCGATATTAGAGAGGATGGAGAGAGCTGATCAGGTATTCACTCTCGCATACGGTCATGGACACTTGCTGATAAGTCCTCGGTTCAAGGATGAGGTCGGAGATAGGATGCAAAAGATTGGTGGAGGGATTCCGTTGCATTATTTCGATACAGAAGGTGAAGAGTTCGTAGAGCGTGTCAAACGTGTTGTGCCGATGAGCGGCCAGTACAATTGGTCTGATTTTATATAAAATTTAAGCTTGAATACTCCTTATTTTAATATGGATATGAACGCCTCATCGCTTAAATTTTATATTCCAAAAACTTGCCAATCAAATAGCGAGTCATAGAATATTGGCAAGTTTTTGTTATTTAAGAGAATTCCTCTAGAAGAGCATCATAATTCTTACCATTTACATCTATGTATCTGGCACCAAGATTCTTTGCAAGTCCTGCATCATCAGAACTGTCTCCGAGAACAAGTACCACATCAAAATCATTGATGTCCTTGCCTAACTCTTTCATGGCATCGTAGACCATATCAGGATTAGGTTTTCTTTTTGTCTTTTCCATGATGCGTTTAGGGTCTATATTGTATTCTGGATGCGCATCTGCGTATGCCTTGTCAGAATTAGGGCAGTACTGCCAACTGTCTATCTTTATTCCTCGTCTGGTCAACTCGTCACCTACGGATCTGTTTATCTGCTCCACAGTATCACAATCAAAGAATCTCCTGGCCACGCCATTTTGGTTTGTCACTACGACATTGGTCGTCTTGTATCTGGTCTGCAGATACGATATGAAGCTTATCACATCATCTTTGAACTTGACTTCATCCTTCCAGTTCTTGTTCTTTCCGAGGAAATCTGCATTCTCTATGATCGTACCATCCCGGTCTATGCAGATCAAGAATTTCCGTATATCGACTTTATCTTTTATGTATCTGATTATATCTGTCGTGGACATCGGCCGCTCTGTAGTGTATCTCATCTCCCCTCCGACATCTTTGATTGCTTCCCGTTCAGAAGTTATCCCTGGGGTCTGCTTATTGACGAAATCAGGGCCTTTGATATAGAACGAGGGTTTCAGGTTCTTGATGACATCGATGCCAAGTCTGAAGTCTGTTATTACGACGTGATCCACGAATCCTATCCCTGCGATTATATATGCCCTGAGCTTGTCTGTATATATTGGTCTGCCAGATCCTTTCCTTGAGGTGACGAACTTGTCACACGTCACTGAGACGAACAGGACATCGCATTCTTTCTTCGCCATCTCGAAATGCTTGACATGCCCGGGATGTGTGAGGTCAAAACCCCCGTGACAGAGCCCTACGGTCTTTCCTTGTCGCTTGTATTTTTCTATCATGTCAAGAGCAGATGCTATATCGATGATCTTTTCTGAGGTGTATGTTGATATCGGATCGACTTTCAGCATGGTACCTTGGGCATTATTCTGCCGAGCGCGATTTATAAAATTTTCGTAAAGTCATTCAGTGCCGAATTTTGAGGAGAACTGTCTTATCCTATTGGAGATATTATCCAGCTTGGCTGCGTGGAGAAGTAATGCGATGTCCTGGAGCGATATTATCCTGAAGAGCAGTATGAAGAAGGCATATAGAGGTACTATTATCAGGGCTATCCAGAACAGGTGAAGCTCCTGCAGGAAGTATGCTGTTATGATCAATAGCAGGAGTGCCATTGCCGAGCGGAATATCCTGCTCAGGAAGCGGATCCTGATGACGATACTGCTGAATATAGCGTATTCTGCAATTGCATAGAAGCCGTATGACAGCAAGGTCGCGACTGCTGCTCCGATATGTCCATACTTGAGTATCAGGAAATAGTTCATGAATATGTTGAATATGGTTGCAGAGAGTGCGATGAGCGATACGAGCTTGACCCTGTATGCGATTATGAAAAGTGCATTGTATAGGACGACAAAATGGTATATGAACAGGACGAGTGAGAATATGCTCAATACTGCCGATCCTGCTACGAATTCGTTGCCGAAGACGAATCTCAGTATCCTTTCTGCAAACATGATGCCTACCAGCACTATGGGCATGAACGCTATCAAGGATAATGATGTCATGATCTGACAGAGCCTGATGAGATGTTTTTTCTTCTTATGATAATAGTTGACAAGATAGGGGTATGTGGATGCGATCATTATCTCTGTCAGGACAAACCCTGTTATTATTAGGCGCGAAGGTGCGGAGTATATTCCTGTGATGTAATCGCCTTTGAGCCAGGTCAGCATCAGGATGTCGATATTTATGAGGAGCATGCCGAAGAGGGAGCCGAACAGGAGAGGTATTGATTCTTTCAGCATCCATATTGAGTATTTCTTGTCGATGGCCATGCTTAGCTTACCTATCTTTCTATAGAAAAATGTGATTGCCAGGAGGATTGTCATCACTGAAGATGCCAGATATATTGCAGAGACGGTTATTATGTCAGTATTTGCGAACCATATGAGCGATATCAGGATGAGCTTTGAAAGATTGAATACGATCTTCAGCACCGCTTCATATTCCATGTGTTTGATGGAGATGAGTGCTGTCCTGAATAGCTGGCTTATTGAATCTATCACAAAAGAGATGCAGATTATGGTGACGATGATTGTCCGTTCCCATGAGATTCCCGCGACATACATAACTATGACGACTGCAGAAGTGATTACTGCACCGAATAATATCTTGAGAGAGAGTGCATGCTTCGTGTGGTGGATTATTTTTTTTGTGTTGAGTGCCATCTCCCGCATCATTATGTTGTTTATCCCTGCGTCACTGAACATGACGATGATCCAACCCAGAGATATGGCGAATGATATCTTCCCATATCCCTCCGCGCCGAGATACCTTGTCAGGAGTATGATGAATATGAATTGGAATATCTTTGATATGATCTCCCCTGTATACATATATGCAGTGTTCTTGAATATTGATTTTGCTGACATTTTTATACCTTTTTAGGTGCGGCTATTCCTTCAATAGGAGATTTTTGTCCATCTTATTGACATTTATTCTCTTTAGGTTTTATTTCTCCAGTATTCAATAGTATCAATCAACGTCTGTTCTATCATTATCTCAGGTTTCCATCCTGTCGCTTCTTTCAACTTAGTATTGTCCCCGATAAGCTCAGGTATGTATATCTTTCTCATCCTGACAGGATCATGTTCGATTTTTATGTTCGCAGAGGATATAGCGATCATCTTATCGAGCAAGGATTTTATGCTATGGCCTTTACCTGAACATACATTATACAGCTCGCCTGAAACTCCTTTTTCTATCAATAATAGATATGCCTTGACAACATCTCTTACGTCACTGAAGTCTCGAATCGCATCGAGGTTACCGACTTTTATGCTATCTTGCTTCCCTTTTTCTATCTGTGTGATCTGTCTTGCAAAACTTGGAATCACAAAGATATCCTGCTGACCAGGTCCTGTGTGATTGAAGCTACGTGTTATGACTACTTGGAGACCTTTCTTGTCGCTACTTTCTCTACAGAGGGCCTCTTGAAGTAATCTGGATTCTCCATACGGTGTCTTGGCAGATATGGGATGTTCTTCAGTGATCGGGAGTTTTTCCGGAGTTCCATAGACCTCTGCCGAACTGACAACAAGGATTTTTGCTTTAGGAGTAGTCTCAGCAATCGCATCGAGAACATTTCTTGTACCTTCAACATTTATCTGTTTGCATAGCTCAGGATGGTCAAAGCTCGCTTTTACAGAGCTGAATCCTGCCAGATGAAATATGTAGTCGGGTTTGGTTTCTTCAATGACTTTGAATACTTTCTCTCTGTCAGTCACGTCAAGCGTATAGAAGTCCTTCTGCTCTGATGGACCTCGTAGGTCGGTCCGGAATACTGTGTATCCTTCAGCCTTAAGTAGGGATACTAGATAAGGTCCTACAAATCCTTCACTGCCTGTGACAAGGGATATCATTTTACTTTGGTTTGACGTTTGCCTGGATGTTCTTTAAGTCTTCATCAATCATCATCTTGACAAGCTCTTCAAACTTGACTTTAGGTTTCCATCCGAGCTTCTCTTCAGCCTTCTTGCTGCTTCCTTGTAGTGTGTGGAGTTCTGCAGGTCTCATGAACCTAGGATCCTGTTTGACATACTTCTGCCAGTCGGCTATTCCTACTGCCTTGAATGCTGCTTCAACAAAATCTTTGACTGTATGCGTGACGCCGGTTGATATGACAAAGTCTTCAGGAGTGTCCTGTTGTAGCATCAGCCACATCGCTTCGACATAATCTCCTGCATATCCCCAATCTCTTTTTGCATCCAGGTTTCCTAAAGATAGAGAGTCAGCAAGGCCAAGTTTTATCCTGGCGACACCATCAGTTATCTTTCGAGTCACAAATTCTATCCCTCTTCTGGGAGATTCGTGGTTGAAGAGTATTCCACAGGCGACGAACATATCATAGCTCTCTCTGTAGTTGACTGCCATCCAGTGCGAGAACAGTTTTGCTATTGCATATGGGCTCCTTGGCCTGAACTTCGTCTGTTCGTCTTGTATGGTCTCTGTTGCATTACCATACATCTCACTGGTCGATGCCTGGTACACTTTGGCTTTCGGAGCGAATATTCTGACTGCCTCAAGAAGTTTAAGTGTACCTATTGCTGTAGCTTCAGCTGTAGCGACAGGCTGTTTCCAGCTTGTCCCAACAAAGCTCTGTGCTGCAAGATTATATACCTCATCAGGAGCAGAGATCTTTACTGCGTTTATCAACGAACTTTCATCAGTCACGTCACCATCAATTATGGTTATCTTATCAAGAAGATGTTCTATCCTCCAATGGTTAGGGGTGCTTATTCTCCTAACAACACCATATACTTTGTATCCTTTCGCCAGAAGGAACTCTGCAAGATAAGAACCGTCCTGTCCTGTAAGTCCTGTTATTAATGCTGATTTCATTTTGTGATGCCTCCATATGTGGTAGCGTGCTTTGTTTTAAATATTTTTAACTGATTGACTTGCTTGGAGGTCTAATAGGTCGACTTCCCGCAGCATATATCTTAGAGATTGTGAAAAGAAAAGTTTATAAACATTTCGTGCCAGTATTTGAATATATACTATGATTAAAGAAGAATCAAAGACTGCGTACTTTAAACATACCGCACAAGAAGATGTAACGTTCATGGAGTATCTTCAATATTTTAGATTGTGTAGAAGAGTCCTTGATGTCGGGTGTGGCACTGGATGGTTAGGTAAATACAAAAAGGGCATGTTTGGTGTAGATATAGATGCGGGGGCGGTAAAGCAGGCAAAAAAGCACGAGAAAGCGCGCGTATCTTCGGTCGATTCTCTTCCGTTCAGTGTAGGATTTTTTGATGGGCTGATAGCTAAGGACATACTTGAGCACACAAGGGATAATGTAAAAGCTGTCAAGGAGTGGCGCAGGGTCATAAAAAAAGGCAGTCTTATTTTCATATCCGTTCCGTATTACAAAAGCAGGAGTTTTTACGATGATTACACCCATGTGCGTCCTTACACAAAAAAATCCTTGACCCTAATTCTTGAGGATAATGGATTTGAGATTGTGCGATTCTGGTATTCTTGTTCACTTCCGGGAATGGGTTTATTGAACAAGTTATTCAGGAGCAGACGCTTACCGCTCATAGCGCGCATAGTTGCTTTCGTAGGTATTCTGCGTGAGAATTGCAATGTCATCGCAAGAAAAATATGATGTGTACTCTATGTTTTTTTGTTTTATATTCTTGGGTGGTTGAGTTTGTCTGATTTTTTTTAGTTTATTGAGTTTGCAGATATTTTAGAAATCCTCATATACCTCTTTATACTGATTTAGAACCTGTTTCCCTATCTGTTCGATTGAAAATCTTTGCACTGCCGTTTTCGCACCATGCTTACTGAATTTCCTGCGAAGATTCTCATCGTCAAGCAATTCTTCTATCTTGGAGGCAAGCTCTTTTGAAGAACCTACTTTAGTCAAGTACCCATTCTTTCCATGATCGACTATATCTGCAGGTCCACCGCAATCTGTGCTCACGACAGGCACGCCCAGAGCAAGTGACTCTACAAGCACTATTCCAAATCCTTCCTGTGCGGATGATAGGGCCATCAATTTAGCCTGAGAAAGATACGCATGCTTGGTGGCATCATCTACAAACCCTGTGAATACGATGTTCTTCCTCACAC
>JAUVBP010000223.1 GCA_030591125.1 Candidatus Woesearchaeota archaeon
TATGGTTGTGTCTAGGTATGCAATCTCAGGTATTCCTTTAAGGGCCTGGACATCTGCCCTGTCAAGCTGAGGTATCTCATCAGATGCTGTCGCACCCCCTCCAGTATCTCCTCCATGGCCGAATGTCCGTGCGCTTCTGGCAGAACCTGCAGATAATGTTATGATGTCTGCACCAAGTCCCCCAAGGCGTTCATTTATCGATGCTTCCATCCCTGCTCCAAGCGACATTATGGCAATCACAGAACCTACTCCTATGACTATGCCGAGTATGGTCAGCCAGCTACGTAACCTGCTATGAAGTACCATATTCAATGCTTGCTTGAAGCATTTATGGAGTCGCAGATTATTATCTCCTGAGCTTTCTCTCTATCTTCTTCTTGACAGTCCTGAATCCGCCTCTGCGCCAGTACCTATACAAGAATATCAACAGTATGATCCCTGCTGCCCAGTATCCTATTGTCGTGAGCGATGATGTCAGGGATGTCTGTTCTGCACCTCCTCTTGCAAACCGCGCACTCATAGAAGTGGAGTTCAGCATGGACGCTTCAAGAGGGACTGTCTTCTCGACCACTTCTCTGTTTCCCATCGTGTCTGTGTATGCGATATTTATCTTGATCGTACCATCCGTAGTCTCAGGTCTTTTTGCTCGCAGTTCAGCACGTTCCTCGTCGCTCAGCTTTGCCATCTCTTCACGTGAAGGCATTGTCGCATCGACACCACTGCTCTGCTCCAGCTTGAAGCTCGCCACAGTATAATCCCCTTTGTTCAGGTTACCGATGATCACCGCATTCGATCCGGTTGTCTTCCATCCTGGTTGTTTCGGGATCATTATAGATACTGATGATGCAGGGTTGCTTCCGATGTTCGCTATAGAGAATGATGTCTCTCCTGCAGATGTCTCAGAGAATGCGATGTCAAAGTCTGTCTCTCCACCGACGTATACGCCTGCATTATTGGTTATTGATGTCAATTGACCACTCACAGGATCTTCGTAAGTCAGGCTCAATTCCAGCTTATAGAGTCCAGGATCTGCGTTCGTATCTGCAATCACATCATATGATATGGTGGTCTTCTCACCGATACCGAGATACTTGACATATTTAGTATCTGAAGAACCCACCGGTAATACTATATCATCTGCATTTGACCATGAGAATGACATGTCACGTAATGGAGCATTTCCCACATTGTTTATCGTGAATTCCATAGGTGTCTGCTGTCCTGGGACTAGCTTTACCTTGTTTATGTAGATGACTTCTGCGCTCTCCCTGTTCGTGAGGTCGATGCTCAATGTCTTCTTGATGGCTGCAGTATCTTTTTCACCTGCAGTATACATGAGGATATCGAATTCGTAATTTCCTTCTGTCGCGTCCCTGTCAGTCCTTATCTTGAACTTGATTATCTTCTGGTCTTCATCCACCTGGAAGCCCTGCAATCTGCCTACACTCTTGACATATGACTCTCCAGCTATCTTCTCAAAGGGGTATTCCAGTACAAGCTCTAGTTCTTGCTCTACTGTGCCCTGTCCGCCGTAGTTCTCTACACCTATCCTAAGCTCGACGACATTGCCTGCGATCGCAGGATCAGGGTCTTGGTTCACAAGACTCAATGTCAGTATGTTGCTGTCTGAGATGTAGGTATACTCCTGTGCTGCTGCAATAGTTGACAATAGCAACACTAATGCCAGAATCATTGTGTATCTTTTCATTTCGTACCACCTTTGATCGGTTTTCTTTGTTTAGGATTTTTGGCTATCTTGAGGATCTTACCATCTTTGAGTTCTATATGTGTGTTCGCGTACTGTGCAAGATGCAGGTCGTGAGTGACCATTATCACTGTCTTCCCTTCATCTTTCCATAGATTATACAATGTCTCTATGACCTCGCGGCCTGTAATGCTGTCAAGTGCGCCAGTAGGTTCGTCTGCAAGTATTATCTCAGGATCAGCAGATAAGCTCCTGGCGATCGACACTCTCTGCTGCTGTCCGCCTGACATCTGTGATGGTCTGTGGTGCATGAAGTCATCAAGCCCCACCATCCGAAGCACTTTTTTCGCACGTTCAGAAGCCTCTTTATCGGGTACGTCCTGCAGTTCCAATGGCAATAGCACATTATCATATGCAGTCATGCTCTGTAGAAGGTTGTACTGTTGGAATATGAATCCGATTGTCTTGCCACGTAGTGCAGATAGATCTGATTCAGGAAGTGAAGTTATATCTTTTGCCTTGAGAAATATGTTTCCTTTTGTCGGTATATCCAGACACCCTACAAGGTTCATCATGGTAGATTTTCCGCTGCCTGATGCGCCGATGATGGCTACAAAATCACCTTTATGGATGTCCACACTCACTCCGCGCAATGCAGGAACCTCTACCTCTCCCATCTGATAGACTTTCCAGACATCTTTCAGGCGTATAAGTACATTATTGGAGATGCTCATCAGTTCACCAGTTTTAATGCATATATGTCATGAGGCATTTATAAATGATGTGGATGTTTAATACATAAAAAAGTAAAA
>JAUVBP010000033.1 GCA_030591125.1 Candidatus Woesearchaeota archaeon
ATCGTGATCAATAATGGCCAACACAACAAGGACCTACACAATCCCGCTGCGAAGGGAATTCCTAAAATCTCCAAAGTATAGGAGAGCGAAGAAAGCGATTAGCGCAGTGAGAGGATTCATGCAGAAACACATGAAGACAGAGAATATCCTTATCGGGCCAAAACTAAATCTCAAGATCTGGGAACACGGGATAAAGAACCCTCCTGGCAAGGTCAAAGTGACTGTTGTCAAGGATGAAAAGGAAGATAATGTCCGTGTCGAGCTCTTTGGATTCGACTTCAAGAAGAAGGAGAAAAAAGAGAAACAGGAAAAGCCTAAAGGACTTGCAGGCAAGCTCCAGGAAAAGCTCGGGCCTAAAGCAGAAGAAGCTCCAAAGGCACCAGTCACCACAAAGAAAGACATCAAAGATAAGAAATTGACTGCTGCTCCGGCAGCAAAGCCTGAAGAGAATAAAGAAGTTCCTGCTGAAGTGAAGAATGAAGAAGCACCTAAAGTTGAGGAGAAGAAAGAAGAGTCTCCAGCACCCAAGGTAGAGAAGAAAGCTGAAGAAGCTGCTCCTGAGAATAAGGAAGAGCCGAAACCAGCAGAGCAGAAGTAATATCACAATATTTATTCTATATCTTATACTCAAGAGGTGGCGTAACATGAAAGACAAGCTTATTGAAGAACTGAGATTCTGTCTGGACTTATGGGAGAAACAAGGCCATTGCGAGTTCGGCGGACACACCAACTGCAAAGAATGTGCAACACCTTACCTGCTCCTGAAACTCATCACAGGAGAAGTCCTCCATGGGAAGATGGACCGTCTGACATTGGATGACTGGAAGAAAAAGGTTGATGATTTCTGATAAGAGAAACATTCTTGACTTAGGTTTTCACGCACCACCATCCTGCGCTCGCCACACTTCTTTTACTAATACCTTTTGCTGAACTGCGATAGTGTCTACATTATCTTCTGTCAGCTCGCTAGGCAGGGAAGGTGGTGCTTAAATTAAAGAATTAGAAATATCAAGAATGCCCGTTCTCCTGCTTCTCTATCGTTGTAGAGAAGTCTTCAATCTTCTTCTCTATCTTCTTGGCAAGCCGGACATAGGTCTTGTTCTCAGGATCAAGCTGCATGAGAACGTCCTCGACATTTCTCAATGCCCTGTCGAAACGTTCCCGCACCTGGCGCTGCATGTCAGTATCCACCTTCAGGAACTGCTTGCTCGCGAACATCTTGATCACGCTCTCGACACGCTTCTCTACATCCTCGATGATGTCGCTGTAACCTGAATGGTCAATCTTCCTTATTGTGGCGATGCCGCCCGCCATCTTACCCAACTTCTGGCTCAGATAATCGCTGAACGCCTGCCTGAATCTCTCTCGACCCTCTTCAGATCCATTATAACGCTTGTATAGATCGGTGTATGCCTGCTCGTACTCCTCCGGCGATAGCGCATGGACCTTCTTGAGCGAGCTGAACATCCCCTGCGAGTTAGGTGTAGACCTTGGGAGACCAATCACCTCCCGCACTCTGGATAAAAATCTTCCAATCAAATTGCTCGAATGCCTGTTCACATAATCGATAAGGTCATCCTCAAATATCACATCTGTAATGTCCCTACGCTGTTCGGCAACACCACGGAACACATCATTCTCAGTCGTGCTCTTGTCAAGCTTATCTGAGACATACTTGGAGTCATTCCAGTCATCCTCGATGCGCCTCTTAAGGTATTCTTTCGCCTGAGGAGAGTATGCTTTCTTCAGCACACCTTCCAATACAGATTCCATATCTTCTATGCTGGAGATGCCTCTCTTGAACAGGTATTCCTTTATGCCTTCCCTCAGTTTCTCAACAGACTTATAACGGTTCACAGAAGAAGGCATTGTCGCCTTACGACAGATCTCTGCAGCATCCTTGCTCATCGGTAGCTTCTTCTGGTCCATGTCCACCTTTGTTGGGTCACGACGGATGAATATCTCCTTCAGGACCATACCCATACCATATATGTCTGATCTACCATCTATCTCCTGATTGTGTATCTGCTCAGGAGATCGGTATTTCCTTGTCCCTGGAGTGACGTTGCTTTTTGCAGAACCATCCGCGTGGAAATCATCTTTTGTCGCGGCTACACCGAAGTCAGCAAGCAGAGCCCTGAAGCTCTTGTTCTGGATCATTATGTTACCAGGAGATATATCTCTATGAACAATCCCTTTGCTATGCGCCTCTTCAAGAGCGTAACATGCCCATTCCGCAGTGACCATCGCCTCTATCTCACTCAGTCCTTCCTCGACGAGATTATCCACATCACGCAGGTCAAGGCCATCTATCCTCTCGAAGACCATAACTCCCTCTGACGCACTGTAGTTCACAGGCTTTATGACATTGGCGCTCTGCAGCTGGAAACTGAGCACTGCCTCACTGGCGAACTTCTGCTTCAGGAAATCAATAGCCTCCTGAGACAGATCATCACTAGGCTTATGGTCACGGAGCTTCTTGAGCACGACAGGATAACCAAAATCGTGGAGCGTCGCTTCAAATACCTCAGCAGACCCTCCGACACTCATCTTACTGACACCTGTGTATACATGGTTGCCCACCCTGCATTCAGTAGCACCCCCATTCTCAGATAATGCCCGGGTGTCAGAGATATCAGGCCCAGCACAATTGCCAGAGCCCATAGGAATAACCCCTTCTATATCTTCAAGACTATCAATCTCCGCATTTACCTGCTTCAGATGTTCCCAATTTATACGTTTCCTGTAATCCTTGAAGTTAAAGTATGACCTTGAAGTTGATTTGCCTGATGCTTTAGCAAGATCTTTCTTAAAATCCTTGATAGAATAATCACTTCCTTCCACAACCTTATTGAATACCTTAGATATCATCTTGCGCATCCTTCTCGGAAGCGCCGACATCCCTTCTACGTAAGATCTATCCATCAACTGCTTCATGATGGTGTCAGGCTCAGATGAGCTGAACGGTACATCACCAATAAGAAGAGAATAGAGCATGACTACAGCAGATAAAATATCCTTGTTCCTTATCTCAGGGACAGAGAAACAGGAATGGACGTGCCTCTGTTCAGGATTATATCCTGTCAGCAATATATCATCCACATCTTCTGACAGCAGTACATTCTCTAGCGTGAGTCCTCCATGCTCCACACCGTTCCTATGAAGTATGTTCAGAGAATCACACACCTTGTAGATTATATCTACAGACTCCTTGAACGAAGGAGAATCTGCAGCAATAGCATCAGAAAGACTCAGGCGGGAAAATCTCACAGGACCATCCCTGGCACCCATTTTCTCTTCATGATACTTAGTCTTATAGACCAGCACCTCACCATTCTTATTGCCAGTCTTCATGAAAGATCCAGTAGTTGTGTGAAGTATGTAACTGAAGTCATCACCATACACAATATCCCTTACTGTCGATGTGCTATTCTCGCGCAATGCAAAAGTCTTGCGGGCCTTGAATGTGACATACTCATCTACAAGTTTCGGCAGCTGATCAGCATGCGATATCATGATAGGCTCAAGATGCTCCTGGGCAATCATCTGAGATGTGTATCTTGCCAATACCTCTGTATATACTGAAGCCACAAAATCTATATCCAGCTTATCAGGAACTTCGCGACTGTCAAGCACACCAGATACTAATGACTTCATCCCTTCAATATCCATACCATCGGGAACAGATATCTTATCCTCACCTACCAAGACAGGAATATCTGCCGCTATGTTGCTCTCACTGAATATCCTATCAAGATAATCCCTATTGAGCGCTGTGAGTATCTGGCTGGAACTCTCAGAATCAGACATCTCCTTATCTGCATAGCTCTTGATGACATCCTCAAACTTTGACAATAACGTCTTGGCATTGACCCAACGTTTCTCCATGCTGATCGCTTCAGTTATCGCACACACGTCACCAGTCACATCGCCAGATGTAAAACAATACCACTTCTCAACATATCCTGCGATAGCTTCCCTCAACCCTGCGTTCTGCTCATCAAACATCGCGATCTTAGCATCATCAAAATCCTCAAGATCATCTCCGAGACGCAGGTCATTCACCATGTCATCCACAGGATCCTTGAACTCTCCTATCAGATCTGAAAGTGTCTCAATCTTCCGCTCCCTGTCCGAATCGGACAAGTCGTGCTCAACAAGCTCTTTCGCTCTCTTTATATCCTCAGATAATGCAGATGAGCCATACTCTTTCTTGTAAGACTCCACTGCCTTGCTGGTGGCAAGCCGAGCCTTTCCTCCTCTTGATGCCACACGGAATACAGAATCATATAAGTCTGTGAAAAGCTTGTGCTCATATGCGCGTTCCACAGCAGGCAACACTGCTGAACAGGCCACAGCACTTATCGACCCAAGAACATCACTATCAGAAGCGTCTTCAGCATACTGTCTGTTCATATCTGCTATCGACATCGCTATGACATCAATAGGATCAACTATACCCTCCTCAGAATTTGCCGCGAGATAAGCTTCGATAGACCCAGAATCAACCACCATATCAGGCTCAGACTGTCTCATCTCATCAACCATGCCAGAATAAGTAGGATTCCCCCTACAAGATGGACTTTCCTGCTCAATCACCGACTCAAGCGCCTCCTTGACAACAGGATCATCCGCGTTCTTCGCTGAACAGGATAACATGAGTCCAGCAAGCACTTTCGGAGATAGGTCCTTGAAGAATGCGTAACTCACCTCACGCTTAGGGAACACCTCTGCGACAAAAGGTGCTGCAATATCATCAGATACATTCCAGTAGCATTGCACAAGCCCTGGCTGCGTGGCAGATGGTTGCCTCAATACAGTACCTGCTTCTACAGTATCCTGATAGTCAGGTACAGAAGAATAATCATGAGAGTCCGAACTACTATTAAGACATCCTAACAGGTGTGTCCTCAATTCGAAATCCGCTTGCGGTTGACTGTACATTTTCCAACAACATTTTCTCTATCTATACGGGAAGCAGAAGTCATCGACCCAGCTGACCTTCGCACCGCTCTTCGCATAATTCTTATGTATCTTACGCACAGGGTTCAAGAATCCACTATCAAAAGCCACGACCGTTGAGAATAGGTCTTTCCCGTCATCCAGCATGCCAAGCGCGACCCCTTTACCATCTTCAGTATCATCTATAGCTATCCCTGTCCTGTAACTCGGGACATCAAGCAGTCTTGAGATATAAGCATCAACACCCAGTAGTATATCCTCTTCCCTGAAATCGCCGTGCAATATCCTCTTCTCAATGTCTGCCTGTTTCCTCGACGCTTTCTTCGGCTTCTTGATATACTGCTCAGAATAATGCTTGGATGCTGCAAGGTAATGTGCCGCATGGAATTCCACGTAAGGTTTCTCATCAGATAATGTGGTGTCAGTCATCATCCCCTTATCATCAAGAGTGACCAATCTCAAGTCTTCAAAGACCTGCCTGTTCGTGTTCAAGAGGACATACTCTGCAACAGCCTTCTCTGCATCCCCGCCGAACTTCTCACATATCATTCTCGGGAAGTTAGGAGAATCCCTTGTATTATCAAAGAATATGTTCCTTGCCTTGAAAGGGAGTTTCTGACCCCATATCTCTGTCTGGAACCTGAACTTAAGCATGAACTCATCAAAATCAGCAGAGCCGTCTATGATCTGCTGGAGGCTTCCCCTGTAATCCGCAATAGCATCCATCTCAAGGAATTCAGGTTCCCTTCCCTGGAGTTCAGCAGACCTCTTGAGGTCGATGTAATGATCCCCTGCACGAGGGTCGGTGAACGGCTCTCTCCTGCCGACGCAACGCATCAGCTGCTCAAAAGCATCCCTTGTTATGTCCTGGACATCCCCTCCACGGAGATTGTAGATACGGTTGATATGCTTATCAAAGAAATCTGCATCCGGAACAGGTACCATGATGACCTCTCCAAGCTGAAGTTCGGGAGTCCCTACAGGAGAATTGCCTAACGCGCGGTCAGCCTCGGCAAGACTCTTCAGAGCCTGCTCCCTCTGCTCGGTCATCTGCCGCTCATGTCGGCTTACGATCCTTAAATCCAAAAATCCTAGTCTTGCCATTTTAACATCTCTCAATCATCATATATATCAATAATATCATGGGCCGAACAGCTTGAGTACGACCTGGCTGCGCACATAGTCTGCATGTCTTTCAGAGTATACCTGATTCTCATCCAGGAGTGCGAACAGAGGTTTCTGCTCTGCAAACCCTTTGAGCTCCTCGTCGAGCCTTGCCAAAGCATGATATACACCACCCCTGACCTCGACATGATTGAGCCTATCTGCAGGCATCTGCTTCAGCGAATCATCAACCGTCCTACGCAAGTCTATTTTGTCCTTACCTTTTGATGTCCAGGTCTTCTTGTCGACAAACTTTGAAATAGGCCTGTACGCATTCTCTTCCACCTGCCTCAATACATCTGCTTTATCATAAAGGTTCACTAAAGGGCTCTCCTCATCAGGCGCTGCCATCAGTTCCCACAGGTCAATACCTGCAGTCTGACCATCACTGACTCCTTCCAGTTTCTTCGGGTCTGTGTTTGTCTGTTCCCAGGAAAGATATCTCGGCTCATCAGGGACCATCTCAATAGTGGTCGCTTCGTGCCTGAGCCTCTTAGGCTCTACTTTAGGGAATAATCTTGCAATAGTAAAATCATAAAGCACCATGCGCCCATATCTTGATACAAGGAATGCTGAAGGATCCGGTCCCCTGTGCACCATCTTCTCCCGGTGCGTATTACGATACGGAGCGACATCCTCTTTGTCATTATGCATCATCCTCAAAGAAGATGCTATCGGTTGTGCGAGCGCAACCACTTCCTCAGGCGTGAATCTATATCTTTTCCCGAGTGCAGTATCCAGTATCTGCCTCAAGCTATAAGCGTCCCCAAGATACTCCGTGGCTATACCGAAGATAGGCATCATATGACCACCTATCTTTGCAGGCACGACACCAACAGCATCTATTATGTGTGGACTGTCAAGTCTTGTGATAAGAGTACTCTCATTCTCAAACCTGTTGAGCAGCTTTCCCAATCCCTTCAGACTCATACCTGAACCCGCAAGGTTCGGCAGGATCATCTGTATCCTGTCTTTATCATTTTCTGGGTTCACTGCTGCAAGAGGTATGCTCAATGCACCCTTGCTTCCAAGAGTTTCCATCTTCTGAGGAAGATCATCCAACAGGGCGTAATCCCTGCGTTCCATGCCTATCCCAAAATTTGTCCGGGCAACCTGCTCATGCTTGAATATATCGCTGAACTTAAAATCATCAATGCCAAGCTCTTCCATCTGCTTGCCTTCAAAAAACCTTACTTTCTTTTCAAGAACGTCCTTCTTATCAGTCAGTCTTACAACAGGCCGTATATTTCCTTTGGAGAAATCTGCAGCTAGCTCTCGAGCCTTCTCATCCATCATAGATTGAGCCAAGCCTTTAGAAAAAAGACCTAACATACCCATATCGCTATCATCAGTCATAGATATCCCCTTGCTATTGAATTGAATCAGACACTTCACACAAGTAATCTGTGAAGTCCTGTCGCCCCCTGTATTAAACACTCAACATACCTAGAACCTGACCGACATATATAAATCTTTCTTTTTTTGTTACTCTGAGGTAGGGGCGTTTTCATCTAGTAGGAGTAGTGCCAATATCTTCTCCCGCACACAGATATCAACCAGAAGAAAGCCTGAGAGTGCCTTTTCCAGGCCTGATTACGCTCAGATGATAATCAGATACACAAATCTCCGCTCGACACCCTATCATGAACCCTGCAGTATGATCATCATGAGAATCAGGTGCAATGATCCCCTTTGCATCATTATAGGAATCGATGACAAGCTTCTGACCTTTATGCAATATTGTTTTGCTTCTTGAAGCATGCTCTGTAAGGATGATCCTTGCAGAATCTACATCCTTGTCAAAGCAATCACTCTCACTGAACATCACATTATGGACATTGTCATACCAGGAACCTCCGCAGGAACCTGCACCCGTGGCGATCAGGATGCCTGAAGATCTGTCAGGGAACACCTCCTTGCCATCAATATAGACCCTATTCCTTGACATGAACAGCCTGCCATACTCACCGACAAAGTAATCACAGACCGCTGGAAAAGGTCGGGGCTCATCTGATCCACCATATATCTTCGCCTCAAGAGCTGTCCAGTGCTCAATCTCAAAATCATCTTTCTCAATCGAGGAGACGCTGCATAAAAAAGAATCAACATCGAGATACAACAATGCTCCAGCACTCTTGCTCGGGTCCAACACGACTCCAGACACATACTTATCCTCATCAGGATTCTGCTGCACGTATCTCAATATGTCCTGCGCACAATAAGTGAAATGATTATCTCCCCCAATAAAGACAAACAGGTCATGATCAGCTATCACAGCAGGAGTGAGTTGAGACCTGTCGACAATATTATGTATGCCCAATGCCTTGATGACTCTCGCAAGATTCTTTTTCTGCGCATGATGACTGTCACAGACGTATCTCCACACCTCTTCAGAGCCGAACATCTTCCTTGCATCCGTCTCGGTGCCTTTTCTCTCTATCTCCAACTCATACCTACTCTTTGTCGGCACCAGAAGCATCTTGTCAAGGTCCATCTTATCATCCCTACTGTCCTAATGTATTCAGATATTCTTCCAGTAAAGTATTCTGCATACTTATATCTTTTCCAGTATATCTATCAAGCACCTTTTTCCCGAATTCGTCCCTAAAACGTTCAACAAGAGAGTTCTGTTCGAGGTATCCTGCAACTTTTCCAGGTACAAGTGCCTGCCAATCACCATCTCTTGCAAGTTCAACCCTAACTTGAGTACCCTTCACACCAGACCTCCTGTATTCAGGCACCACCTCTTCAGGGGAGAGCAGCACATAATCATCTTTCAGAAGTTCACGCACATAATCATTGCCAGAGACAAAATGATCTATCCCACCATACACTGCCCTGATATGCTCCCTCCACAGGCTCCCACCATTGACAGGATCCTTATGCGAAAAGTCAGGAATATATATCACAGTATAATTAGAGAATCTCGGCGAGAGTACAGTGTCAATCATACCCTTTGTCTCTTCTGCAGTGAATGGGTTGCGCAAGTCATACCTATTGCAGCTTCCGATACCTATGATGACCTGCTCTGCCTGCTCACAGACAGACTCAAGCAGCGCAGCGCCTCCATTGTGCAACGGCTTGAACCTACCTATCAGACCGACAATCCCAAGACTGTCCGCATCTTTTTTATCATTCATCTTTCAGATAACCCCTATGCTGCAGATATTTCCTTATGATCCTGCCATGATCAAAGACAAGACCATCATTCTCCACAAGGTCGATCAGCTCAGCTATCGAGTACAGTCTCGCGTCTGCCGCATCATCCCCTGCTACCAATGTACCACACCCTCTCCCCACATAGGTAGAGCTTATCGTGTGTTTCCGCATATCCCTTGAAGGGTCTGAATGCAGGCACAGAGGCATCTCATGAGAATCAAGCACCACGTCAAGACCAGTCTCTTCCTTTGCTTCCTTAATTGCATTCTCTTCGAGAGATATCCCCCATTCAGCATAACCTCCTGGAAGCGCCAGCCCTCTAGGAGGATTCTTCCTGGTTATCAGGACTATGCCTTCTTTATTACCATCGTTGTATTCTATCACTACATCTGTCGTCGGCAGAGGATTGCGGTAACTCTTCAGCCTCATGAAATAATCCTCTATGAACTGCGCATGATCGAACGCAAGAACAGGCAGCTCATCATGCCTGACTATCGTTGTCCCTTTCGTTTCTTCAGCTCGCCTTCGTTTGTTATTATGCCATAGAGCAAGCCCGCTGAA